>WSMP01000035.1 GCA_013316495.1 Angelakisella sp. | reverse complement strand
ATCGAAGCCCTGCGGCATACGTAACCGGCGTGCCGCCGGTGTCACGCCCTCCGGGGTGCCCCCGGTGTCTCGCCCTACCCGCCCCCTGCGGGGGCTTAACCCTTCGGAGGGCGAAAGGGACTGCCTGGGGTTTTAGACAGTAAGGCCGCGGGGGTACCCCTGCGGCCTTGCCTTTTGAAAAAACAGTGGACGCGACCCCGTAGCTGTGGTAGAATGAAGTAAAAGAAGGTGAGGACGATGAACGGGGAAACGACCATTGCCCAGGGGCTGCACGCCACTAGTGACAGCGCGGGCTACGATGCCGCCTGCAAGCGTGTTCTGTCTGAAAAAGCGATCCTGGCGCGGATCATGAAGTCCTGCCTGGAAGAATACAAGGACTGCGATGTGGACGATATTGCCGAAAAATACATAGAAGGCCAGCCCCAGGTGTCTGCTGTCCCGGTGCTGCCGGACGAGGGCGGCACCGTCATCCGCGGCATGGACACCGCGGACAAATCGGTACACGAGGGGACCGTCACCTATGACATTCGTTTTTGCGCTTTCGTCCCCGGCTCCGAAGAACAGATCGCCCTCATCATCAACGTGGAGGCCCAAAACGATTTTTACCCCGGATATCCGCTGATAAAGCGCGGCATATACTACGGCTGCCGGATGATCTCTTCCCAGCATGGCAGGGAGTTCACCGGCTCCCATTACGAGAAGATCAAGAAGGTTTATTCCATCTGGATCTGTATGAACCCGCCAAAGGTCCGGGAAAATACCATTACCCGGTATCGGATGTTGGCGGAACACCTGGTCGGCGAGGCCCTGGAACCCGTCCGGAATTATGATTTGCTGTCCATCATTATGCTCTGCCTTGGTGGGCCAGATGGAGAAAACTATGACGGCATACTTCGGATGTTGGATGTACTTCTTGGGAGCGAAACCAGCGAGGCGGAGAAGCGGAAAATCTTGCAGGACGATTACGACATACAGATGACGCAGACAATGGAAAGGGAGGTGTCGGTCATGTGCAATCTGAGCAAGGGCGTTGAGGAAAAAGGCGTTGCAAAAGGCATTCTATCCTCACTTAAAAACCTTATGGAGACGATGGGCCTGACGATTGAGCAGGCTATGGCGGCGCTGAAAATTCCGGAGAGTGAACGGCAGAAATATATGGATCTGCTGGAACGGCCGTAACGATGAAAACGCCACAGGCATCTGGAAAACAGGTTCTAAGCCCCCCGGCAGCGTCTGCATAACTGCCGGGGGGCTTTATCTCATAGCCGGAGGGACCGGCTTTATTTTTTGTCCCCCTGCCGCAGCTCCACCCGGCGGATTTTCCCGCTGATGGTCTTTGGCAGCTCCCTCACGTACTCCACGATGCGGGGGTATTTATAGGGGGCGGTCTGGTGCTTCACATAGTCCTGGAGCTCCTTTGTCAGCTCCGGGGTCCCCTCATGGCCCTTCATGAGGACGATGGTGGCCTTTACCACCGTGCCCCGGATGGGGTCCGGCGCACCGGTGACGGCGCACTCCAGCACCGCCGGGTGCTCCATCAGCACGCTTTCAATCTCGAAGGGGCCGATGCGGTAGCCGGAGGCCTTGATGACGTCATCGGTGCGGCCCACGTACCAGTAGTAGCCGTCCTCATCCTGCCAGACGGTGTCCCCGGTGTGGTACCAGCCGTCGTGCCAGGCCTCGGCGGTCTTTTCCCGGTCCCGGTAGTACTCCATCATCAGGCCCACGGTGGGCCCCTTCCCCCGGATGACAATCTCCCCCACGTCGCCGGTGGAGACGGGCACCCCGTCGCTGTCCACCACCTGGATGTCATAAAGGGGGCTGGGCCTCCCCATGGAGCCGGGCTTGGGGGTGGAGCCCGCCAGGTTCGCCAGGGAAAGCACCGTTTCGGTCTGGCCGAAGCCCTCCATCAGCCGCAGGCCGGTGTATTCGTAGAAGCGGTTGTAGACCTCCGGGTTCAGGGCCTCCCCGGCGGTGGTGGCGTAAACGAGGCTGCTAAGGTCGTACCCCTCCATCCCCTCCTTGATGAAGAAGCGGTAGATGGTGGGGGGGGCGCAGAAGGTGGTGATGCGGTACTGCTGGATTTTGTGGAGCAGGTCCTTGGGGGCGAATTTATCAAAGTCGTAGACGAACACCCCCGCCCCGCAGAACCACTGGCCGTAGAGCTTGCCCCACACCGCCTTGCCCCAGCCGGTATCCGCCACGGTGAGGTGCAGGCCGTCGGGGACCACGTTGTGCCAGTGGCGGGCGGTGATGATATGGGCGATGGCGTAGGTGTGGTTGTGGATGACCATTTTGGGGTAGCCGGTGGTGCCGGAGCTGAAGTAGAGGAGCATGGGGTCGGCGGCCTGGTTGGGGATGCGCGCCAGGGTGTCCGGATACTGTTCCAGCTCCCGGTCGAAGTCCCGCCAGCCCTCCCGGCTGCCGTGGACCAGGAACTTCTTCACCGGGGCGGAAAACTCCGGCTCCGCCTCCTCCACCGCCTGGGAGACCTCCCCGTCGGCGGTGCAGACGATGGCGGCCACATCGGCGGCGTTCACCCGGTAGACCACATCCTTTTTGGTGAGGAGGTTGGTGGCGGGGATGATAACCGCCCCTATCTTGTGGAGGGCCAGAATGGTGAACCAGAACTGATAATGGCGCTTTAGGATGACCATTACCATATCCCCCCGCTTCACCCCGTGGGCCAGCAGGTAGTTGGCGGCGCGGTTGCTGTACCGGCGCATATCGTCGAAGGTAAAGGTGCGCTCCTGGCCCTTGTCGTTGCACCACACCATAGCGCGGCGGCCCGGCTGGTGGTCCGCGATGTAGTCCACGCAGTCGTAGGCGAAGTTGAAGTTTTCCGGCACCACCGGCCGGAAGGCGCAGAGGACGCCGTTTTTGTCAAATTCCTCCTCACAGTAGCGCTTGTAGAGGAGGTCCATCCGCTCCTGCTCCATGGCTTATTTCCCCTCCTTCTTTTCGCCCTTTAGGACGATGGCTAAAAACTGGCAGTCCTCCCCGCCCACGGCGATCATCCCGTGGCCGTGGCCGGAATCGTAGTAGACGCAGTCCCCGGCGTGGAGGATGTGGCTGCCGCCCCCCTCAAACTCCATCCGCAAGGAGCCCCGGAGGATGTAATCAAACTCCTGGCCGGAGTGGTGGGAAAGGTGGATGGGGGCGTTCTGCTCCTCCTCCGAATAGGGGGCCACCACCAGCATAGGCTCGCACTCCCGCCCCCGGAAGAGATAGCCCATATGGTCGTAGGTAAAACCCTTCCGGCGCTTGATGGGCAGGCCCCGGCCCTTGCGGATGATGCTGTAGAAGGAGAGCTTGGGGGTCTCCCCGGTGATAAGCTCCACCGTATCCACCCCCAGGGTCTCGGCGCATTTCACCAGGAAGGAGTAGGAGAAGTCGTCGTTGCCCTCCTCCAGGCGGGCGTATTCCGCCGGGTCCACCATGCAGGCGGCGGCCATCTCCTCCACGGTGATGCCCAAAATCTCCCGCAGGCAGCGGATGCGCTCCGCGATTTCAAACAGCTTCACTTCCATCGTCACAATACCTCCTGTTTTTTATCCCCCAGCACACAAAAAGACCCGTCCCACGGTTTATGGGACGGGCCGAACGGCTCGCGGTACCACCCAACTTGCACAGCAAGGGCTGCGCCTCTTTGCAGGAATCCAACAATTCCCGGCCGGTAACGGGGCCAAACGGGGATGCCATACTTGCCGCCTTCTGCCGGCGGGGTTCCGGTCCCAGCTCCAAGGTGATCGGACAGCATCCCGGCCCGTATGCTCGCACCAGCCGCATACTCTCTGGAGAACCGCTTTTGAGGCTGTCCCGTCCTTTTCAACGCTTTACTGTGGGGATATGAAGTTTTGAATTATTATATAGCAAAGCCGGGGGCTTTGTCAAGGATTTTTTGCCGGTTTCAGATTTTGCACAGCAGGGATGCAAGGAAGGGAATGGAGGCCAGCCAGCAAAGAGCGCCGCAGCCAAGAAACCCGGAAAGCATGATTTCATATTTTGCGGGAAGAAAAAACAGGATTACCCAAAGGAGGGCTGCAAGCAGCGGCGGAAGAAAAGACTTCCTCATCAGAAGACAGACCGCACCGATAATAAGCCCCACCGCTACGCCATAGACCTCATAGCGCAGCATAAGAGTTAATGGATGAAGCCCCGAAAAGCCAACCGTGACTTTCAAGGGGATAATTACCACTGCAAGGAGGGCAGCCAGCGCTGTCGCTAAAATGTAGTCCTTCCAGGATGGGCGGCGCTTTTCCATAGGTGACGCTCCTTTCTGGCCTAGGCGGTGCCCCCCGGTGTTGCCGGGGGGCGGGGGTCAGTCGGGGTTAGTCGGATGGGTATCATCGTAATCCAAAATCAGGTAAATATCGGGGAAGGGATAGTTTTCGGCAAAGGAGCGCAAACCGCTATAGTCTGCGTTTGGGTCATTACTTTGATCAGTTACCTCGACCCATTCTTCACCAACAACAATATCCACATCAGGGGTCCCCGGATGGCTCTTTATAAAATCCCACATATCTGCCTCTGCCTGTACCATATCCGCTAAGGTATAAGGAATATGCCGGTAAAGGACTGGTGCCCAGGGACCAGTGTAATCCTCCAATAATGCTTCAACAACGCCTTTGTCTGGTGCGATAAGTAGCACCCTGTAACGATAATTTGTACTATCGGCTAAAATCTGGCAGTACTGTTTAGGGGTTAGATTTCCCCAAAGATACCGATAGAGTTCTTCCACTGCTTTCCTATCAAGAATCCCCTGTTCCGCTTCGGTTATAAAATAGTCTTTCTCTGGGGCGGAGGAAACGGAAGAAGAGGGAACGGAACTGCTTTCCGATGGCGGCGGGGCCGTGGAGGTTTCCGGCGGTGTGGAGCAGGCGGCAAGGGCCAGAAGCAGAGCCAAGCAAAGGAAAAATATCAGGCGCTTCATGGTGTGGCTCCTTTCCGGCTTAGGCGGTGCCCCCCGGTGTTGGCCGGGGGGCGGGGTTCAGTCGGGGTTAGTCGGGTGAGTATCAGCGTAATCAAGAATTTGATAGATACCCGGAATGGGATAATTCTCCGCAAAGGAGCGCAAACCGCTATAGTCTGCGTTTGGGTCATTACCCTGGTCAGATACCCAAACCCCGTCTTCATCAATAACAATGTCCACTTCAGGAGTTTCCGGATGGTTCTCTATGAAATCCCGCATATCTGCCTCTGCTTGTACAATATCCGCCCAAGTAAAGGATACATAACGATGAAGAACCGGGGCCCAAGGACCCGTGTACTCCTCCAATAGCGTTTCTACAGCAGCTTTATCCGGCGCAAGAAGCAAAACGCTATAACGACCATCCATTTTGGATGATGAAATATAACAGTATTGTTTGGGAGTGAGATTTCCCCAAAGATACCGGTAAAGTGCATCCACCGGTTCCCGGTCAAGGATTCCCAATGCCTCCTCGGTTATAAAATAGCTCTTCCCTGGAGCGGAGGAAACGGAGGAAGATGGGATGGAGCTGCTTTCCGATGGTGGCAGGGCTGTGGAGCTTTCCGGCGGCATAGAGCAGGCACCCAAAAGGAGGGTGATACAAAGAACCATGTACCAGAAACACTTCATATATTTTTATCCTTTCTCAGTCTTGAAGCAATTGATAAGCTCTGTCTGTACATCACTTGTAATACGGGTAATCTGGTTATACTCTGTGCTGTCGTCTGGATAAATGTACGGCGGTTTTTGGTTTTGACTGCCGTTTACACTATAAGTATAAATACCTACAACACTACCCTTATATACGACGGGGGCACCACTTTGTCCGGGCATTGTATCCATTCTGGTTCTAAGAGTTCCAGCTGTATATCCAGTGGTTTTTCCGGAGCATTGTAGCAACTGCCAATTTGTAAAGTAGTGGGGAGGGATGTAGTATCCATGATTCTCATATCCCGTAATGGTAATGTCCGCACTAGCTGCATCGGAATTAGAAATTGTGCCTAAAGTAAAAAATTTGGTAGGGCCAGTTACTTCCTTTGGGAGTTTAATTGCACCATAATCAGAAGCTGCACCATAACTGCTTGCCCAACTGCTGGGATAATAGATATTTTCCGAGGTGCAGTCTACTTCCACGATCTCATTTGCTGTTTTTGTCCCTGTGCACCCAAAATAAAGCTTTAACTTTTTCGCTGTCTTGGGCGTTCCATCCTTCTTTTTGTAGCGGAGAACATGGCCCGCTGTGATAACCTTTGTAGAAGAAGTTAGGAATCCCGTTCCATACTCCACATCTCCGTTATCAAAGGTTATCTCTATTTTGCAGATGGAATAATTGGTGCCGGAGGTGGTGCTGACCGAGGTGCGGTCATCATCCCCAAAGATGCTGTAGGTGCCCGCAAACGCTGTTGTTGCGGAGAGCAGGACCATGGCCAGGGCAACGAGCAGGGACAACGTTCTTTTTGTGTGTTTCATGATTTTCTCCTTCCTAATCATACCATAGACGACTGCTTGTGTCCAGGGGAAAAACTGCCCGCCACATGGGACTCACCCTTTCTTTTCATCTGTCGCATGGCACAGCACCGGCAGGGGGTCCGGAGATTCCCAGATACTTTACCACTTTCTTTCCGTCCGAAGGAGATTTGAATTTGTAGAATTTCTATATATGTAAAAATTTATGCTGCCATTATACCTTATCCTTGTTGGGATAACAAGTGACCGATTTGGAGAAAAAAGAAGCCGTTCTTTGGTGAAAAACACCGGCGGAAGGCGGATTTTTGCCTTTCTTCAGGCGGATTCCGGGCGTCTTGTGCTGCTTGCGCTTTTGTGGTATCTTAATCTATAAACCAAAGGGAGGGGAAAAGGATGGCAGAAAAATGGGCGGATAGGGCCGACCTCCACACCCACACCACCGCTTCGGACGGGACCCTTAGCCCCCGGCAGCTGGTGGCGCTGGCGGGGGAGCTGGGCCTTGGGGCGGTGGCTATCACCGACCACGATACTGTGGCGGGGCTGGCGGAGGGCCTGGCCGCCGGGGAGGCGCTGGGCGTCCGGGTGGTCCCTGGGGTGGAGCTTTCCACCAGCCAGGCGGGCTGCGAGGTGCACATCGTGGGTCTGTTCATCCGCCCGGACTCTCCGGCGCTGCTGGACTTCCTGACCCGGCAGCGGGAGGAGCGGGTGCGGCGCAACCAGCGGATGCTGGAGCGGCTGGCCCAGGCCGGGATGCCGGTGGCCCCGGAGGAGGTGGAGCCGGGAGGCGGGGGCCTCCTGACCCGCATCCATATTGCGGAGGCGCTGGCCCGGAAGGGGTGGGCCGCCACCCCGGTGGAGGCCATGGAGCGGTATCTTCTCCCCGGCCGCCCCGGCTGGGTGGAGAAGAACTCCCCCAGCCCCAAGGCTTGCGGGGCGGTCATCCACCAGGCGGGGGGCCTGGCCTACCTGGCCCACCTGGACCGCATTGGGCGAAAGGACCGGCAGCGCGGCCTTCTGGTTGCCCGCCAGGTGCTGGAGGAGGCGGGGCTGGACGGCCTGGAGGCCCGGTACGCCACCTACGACCGGCAGTGGGAGGCCCTGGCGGACAGCCTGGCGGCGGAACGGGGGCTGCTGCGCAGCGGCGGCAGCGACTTCCACGGGGACCGGAAACCCAACCGCCTGGGGGAGGGCCTGGGGCAGCTCTTTGTGCCGGTTGCCTGGGCCGAAAAACCGGAGAACTAAAGATAATAAAAACGCCCCTGGCTAGGCCTTGTTTGAAAATAGAGAAAAGGCTGAAATTTTCGCAAGAAACAGATAGCTGCAAGGAGGAAAGCGGAGAAATACTTTGTGTATTTCGAGCATTGACGACGATGCAGATGCTGTTTCTTGTAGAAAAAGACAGTCTTTTCGATTTTTCTAACAAGGCTCAGGCCAGAGACGCAGGTTTTGTATTATTTTTGGAGCGGTCCGTGCTCCTCCTCCGCGTAGGGGGCGGCCCACCCGGCGGCTCCCCTGGCCTTTAGCACCTCGGTGAGCTTGCTTTTGGTCAGCTCCAGGTGGAGGCGGTTGATCTTCTCCGCCTCCTCCCCCTGGCCGGTCAAAAGGGAGTGGACAATCTGCCGGTGTTCCGCCATGGAGTTGTTGAACCGGGCCAGGTCGATGAGGGAATAGATGCAGAACTGCTTAATCATGGAGTAGACGTCGCTATAGGCCTTCACCAAAAATTCATTGCCGCACAGCTGGATAAGGTGGTGGTGGAACTGGATATCCGCGCCGATATAGGCCTTCCGGTCCCCGGCGCTGTAGCCCTTTTCGATTTGGCCCAGCAGCTCCAGCAGCCTCTCCTTTTCCTCCCGCAGCAGCTCCCGCCGCAGGTGCAGCAGCGCAAAGGATTCCATCATAATCCGCAGGTCAAAGACATCCTCAATATCCCGGATGGTGAACTCCCGGACAAAGACCCCCTTGTTTGGAATATCCCGCACCAGGCCATCCCGGCTCAGCTGGCGGAGAGCCTCCCGCACCGGGGAGCGGCTCACCTTCAGCCGCTGGGCCAGCTCCTTCTCCTGGAGCCAATACCCCGGCTCATACCGGCCGTCGCAAATCTCATCCTTCAGGAGCTGGTACACCTGGTCCCGGATGGTGTTGGCGATGGGCAGCTTTGGGAGTTCCATAAGATACGCGTCCTTTCTGGGGGGCGGGAAAATACCCGTTTTGCGCGGATGGGGCTTTACAGCCCGGCAAAGGTGTATTATAGTAGAAGCATTGCGTGGGGTAAAGAATCGCCCTTTTTTGTATTATAACATATCCTTTTCTTTTTTCCTACTACAAATTTTGGATTCCTCCCCGGCGGCTCTTCCCCCAACCAGAAATAACGGCAGGTGTTTTTCGATTTATGGAGCATGTCTTAACTACCGCTTCCTCCTTCCTCCTTCTCATCCTTTTCGGCTTTTTCCTCAAGCGTCTGGGGTTCTTCGGCCCCCACGACCATCAGCTGCTTTCCAAGCTGGTGATGAACCTCACCCTTCCCGCCGCCGCCATTGTAAACTTTGCCACCCTGGAGCTAACCCCCGCCCTGCTCTCCCTGCTGGGGCTGGGCCTGGGGATGAACCTCCTCACCGCCCTTCTGGGCTGGGGCCTTGCCTGCCGGGGGAGCAGCGTCCAAAAATCCTTCGCCCTTCTAAACTGGTCCGGCTACAACATGGGCGCTTTCGCCATGCCCTACCTCCAGGGGTTTTTGGGGGCCGCCGGGGTGGGGGCCGCCTGCATCTTTGACGTGGGCAACGCCATCATGTGCACCGGCGGCACCTACGCCCTGACGGCGGTGCTGGCCCCGGAGGAGGGGCGGCGGCACATCACCCTGGGGGAGATTGCCAAAAAGCTCTTTTCCTCCACCGTCTTCGATGTCTACCTGCTGATGCTGGTGATGGGGCTTTTAAGGATCCCCGTCCCCCGGCTGGCGGTGCAGCTCCTAAGCCCCGCCGCCGCGGCCAATTCCTGCATCGCCATGCTCACCATCGGCCTGATGCTGGAGCTGAAGCTCCCCGCCGGCTCCCTGGGCCAAAGCCTCGCCATCATCCTGGGACGGAACCTTGTGGCCGCTGCCGCCGCCGGGGCCTTTTTCCTCCTGGCCCCCTTTTCCCTGGAAATACGCCAGGCCATCTCCATTTCCTTCTTTGCCCCCATCGCTGTAGCCTCGGCCGCCTTCAGCGAAAAATGCGGCTGCGACCCCGGCGTCACCGGCTTCACCATCTCCCTTTCCATCCTGGTCAGCCTCCCCCTGATGACCCTCCTCACCATCCTCCTGGGGGTGCGGTAGGGCAGCGGGCCGCGCCAAATAAAAAAACCAGTCTTTCAACTGGTCTTTTTATTTGTCCGTGCAAAACACTTCAGATATCCAGCGCTCCAGGTATTGACGAACGGCCTTCGACCAGTAAGGCCAAAGGCCATATAGGGTGTGCCATGGCGGCTACGCCATGTTGTTTCTTAACACTTTAGATGCTTTGCAACACCAGTTAGTGGCAGCCGCCTTTGCCTAAGCGGGGGAAAAAGTGTGAAAAGGCTGCCTCCAGCCCTAACGGGCCGCTTTGCGTCCCTTCGGGCATGTCTGCTACGCAGAAGAGGCGTTTCGGAGCGCAACCGAGCGAAGCGAGGCTCTTAGCGCGGAGATGGGCCCGGAGGGCCCCTCTGTTCGCGTAGAGGGAGCGCAGCGAGCGGATAATCCGCCGCCGCACCAAATAAAAAAACCAGTCTTTCGACTGGTCTTTTTATTTGGTGCGGCGGATGGGACTTGAACCCACACGCATATGCACACGCACCTCAAACGTGCCTGTCTGCCGATTCCAGCACCGCCGCAAATACCGTTATTTATTATATCATTCCACAGGGGTTTGTCAAGACTTGAAACGAATTTTTCTTAACCCCCTGCTTCTAGGCGGTTGCCGGCGGAAAACGCCAGGCTGTTTGGGATTTCTTTTTTCGGCCTTATCCCGCGCCAGGGATGGACTCCATCACCGCCACCGCTTCCCCTTGCTCCAGGTAGCTGGTGAGGGTGTAGGCGTAGTCGTTATCAAACATCAGCACCACCATCCGGTTATCCTGCTGGCGGCGGCTGATAAAGGCGCCCCGCGTGCCAATCTCCGTCTGGGTCACCACCGCCCCCTGGCGGTCCAGCATCACCGAAGCGCCGCTGCTGGGGGTGGCGGTGAGAAGAATCCGCTCCCCGCTGCTGTTGACATAGGCGCTGTGGATGAAGCGGCTGTCCCCCTCCACGCTCTCCAGCTGGTAGCCCTCCGGCAGCCAGGTGGGCAGATAGTCCTGCACCTCCCCCCGGAAGGTCGTGTTCCCCTCCAGGGAAGGGAGGGTCACATGGGTGTAGCTCTCCTGCTCCCCCACAAGGAAATCCATCAAAGGGAGGCGGATAGCCTCCACCCGCATGGCGCCAATCCCAAGGCCGGCCAGGCAGACCAGGGCCAGCCCGGCGGCCCGCAGCTGCCGTGTCCAGCCTGCCGCCGTTTTCTTCCCCCGGCGGGAGGACTCCCGAAGAATCATCTCCCCCATAGCGGATTCAAAGCGGGGGGAGAATTCTCTCTCCCCGCTTTCCAGTTGGCTTGCCAACTGGCGGGCGTATGCCTCCCCGCCCCCGGCAAAGAGGCGGCTCCATTCCTCCTCGTGGCCCATCAGCGTACTCCCTCCCTTCGTTTGTAGATTTTACTCCATGCCTCCCATCAGCTTCCCCAGGCGCTGCTTTCCCCGGTAGATGCCCATTGCCACCTGGGTCTGGCTCATCCCCAGCAGCTGGGCGATCTCCCGGTTCTGGTAGCCGTGGTAGTACCGCAGCAACAGAAGGTTTGCATACTTCTCCTCCATTTTGCCAAGGCAGGCGGCCAGCTTTTCCCCCTCCAGCTTGGCGATGGCCCGCTCCTCCGGCTGGGCCTCCTGGGCCGGGAGAGGCCGTTCCAGGTCCTCGAAGGAGATGACATTCTCCCTGCCCCGCCGCCGGTAGAGGTCGATGGCTGTGTTCTTCACTAAGATAACGATGAAGGATCTGGTTTTATTGCAGTCTGTTCTATCAATTTTTTCAAAATTCTGAAAAATCTTCAGGAAGGACTGCTGGACCGCGTCCTCCGCCAGCCCCTCGTCCCGGAGGATGGCAAGGGCAATGCGGAACATGGGCGCGCGGTACTCCCTGTAAAGGCGCTCCATCTCCAGCGCCAGGTCCTTCCCCTGGGGACGCTCCTGCCCCATCCCGTCCACCTCCTTCCCGTGGTTTTGGCCCCCCCGTTTACACCGGGGGCTTCTCCCCTTCCTCCGGAACGGCCTGCCTTCTGCGGCTGCGCATCACATCCCCCCGGTAGGCCTCGATGAGGCGCCGCTGCACCTGCAAATGGCTTTCCAGCTCCTGGGTGGAAAACTTCGACAGCAGCCGGAAGGCGATGTCCTGGCAGCTTTGGGCAAACTGGAGGTGGTCCCGGTAAATGTGCATCCCGCTTTCGGTCAGGGTGAGGTTATAAAGGCGGTTGTTCTCCTCGTTGCGGGTCTGCTCCACCCAGCCCTTGGCCCGCAGCCTCCGGACAAGCTGGGAGCAGGCGCTGGGGGTCTTTTGCAGAAGCGTGCCCAGCTCGGTGATGGTGATGCCGGGGTGGATGGCGACAAAGTCGATAATCTGCCCCTCCGCCTGGTAAAGGATGTTCTCCCCGTAGTAGTGAGGAAGGGAATTGTATTCGTACATAAGCTCGTAGGCGTCGTCCTGGGCATTCCAAATCTCCGCCAGCAGCTCCTTGCGCCGGGCATCCATAGGCTGCTCTCCTTTCCGGCTTTTGCTTTTCTCTATTATACGCCTTTGCTCCCCGCCCTGCAAGGGGATGGAAGGGGCCGGCTTCCCTCTTTCGACCCTGAAGAACCGTCCCCCGTCTTGCGGCACCTTGCAACAAAGCCGGGAAGACGGTATAATTTTTACCAGGAAAGGAGCCACGCCTTTCGGCTCGCTGCTCTCAAAAACACCCCACTGGGGTGTTTTTGATGGGCAGCCCGTGCGTCCCCCTGGCACCGGCCCGTCGGGCTTTTCAGCTCCAAACGGCTGTCCGCCGTTTG
>WSMP01000034.1 GCA_013316495.1 Angelakisella sp. | reverse complement strand
ATGCCCACCCTGCGCCATGCCTCCACCGCCGGGGAGGCCCTGGCTCCGGAGGTGTTCCGCCGTTTCACCCAGCGCACCGGCATCCCGCTAGCGGAGGGCTACGGCCAAACCGAAACCGCCCTGCTGCTGGCAAATCTCCGGGGGAATGCCCCGGTGGAGGGCTCCATGGGCACTCCCGGCCCCTTTTACCAAATCCAGCTGCGGGACCGGGAGGGGAACCCCGTCCCCGATGGAGAAATTGGAGAGGTTGTGATTCTGCCGCCGGCAAGCGGAAGACAGCCGGGCATCCTTTGCGGATACCTGGATAACGAGGAGCAGTACCAGTACGTCTGGCGGGGAGGTGTCTACCACACCGGGGACGCCGCCTGGCGGGATAAGGACGGCCTCTATTGGTTCCATGGGCGGTTTGACGACATCATCAAAACCGGCGGGTTCCGAGTGGGCCCCTACGAGGTGGAGCACGTCCTGGCGGAGCACCCCGCCGTCCTGGAATGCAGTGTGATTGGAGTTCCGGACCCCCTCCGGGGCCAGGCCATCAAGGCCATCGTCCAGCCCGCGCCGGGGTACGCCCCCTGCCGGGAGCTGGAGGCGGAGCTGCGGGACTTCTGCAACCAGCGGCTGGCGGAATACAAATGGGTCCGGCTGGTGGAGCTGGTGGAGGAAATGCCCAAAACCATCAGCGGAAAGGTGCAGAAGGGCCTCCAGCGCAGGGAATAGATAAGCTCTTTGGGATATTGGTTGCGCTCCCTGCCAAAATATAGTACAATGCAGGGGAAAGAACCAACCAAGCGCAAAGGGAGGAGGGGCTATGAAAAATCCGCCCAACCAAACGGAAGGCCAAAAAAGCCGGAGCGCCGGAGCGCTGCCGGCTCTTCGCCTTTGCCGGCCCGGCAGGAGCCTTTGCCGCCTCACCGGCTATGGGGAGGAGGAGCTGCAAAGGGAGGAGCGGTACGCCGCCCTGGTGCACCCCGCCGACCGCCAAAGCTACGCCAGCTTTGTGGAGGGGCTGCGGGCCGGGGAGGGAAGCTATACAGCGGATTACCGCCTGGTGCGGAAGGATGGCTCCACCCTTTGGGTGCGGGATACCGTCGCCGTGGGCTGGCTGCCCGATGGCACCCTCCAGGGGGAGGCGGTCCTAACCGATATCACCGACCTGAAGGAGGAAAACAGAAGCCTGCGCTTTCTGCGGGACGCGGTTCCCGTTGGCTTTTTGCGCTGCACCTGCCAAAAGCAGCCGAAAATCACCTATATGAACCAGCAGATGCTGGAGCTGCTCCGCTTTCCCCAGGTCCGGGCCGGGGAGCTGGACTACCTGGAGCTGTACCGGGAAAATATTTTTTTGATGATTCCCATGGAGGAGCGGCGGAGATTTGCCCTCTACCTGAACCGGGTGCACACCGCCGGGGAGGCCATCGCCGGGGAGATGACCCTGCTGCGCTGCGATGGGAGCAAGGCCTATGTCCTGGGCTGGGTGGCGAAAACGGTGGGGGAGGACGGCCAGGAGGAATTCCAGGGCGTCTGTATGGATATCACCCAGCGGCGGCAGGCCAGGGAGGCCGGGGAGACCAGCCGTTACCTCCGGGTCCTTTCCGAGGTCTACGACAAGATTTTTGAATACAATTTGGGCTCTGCCACCGTAAAATGTCTGTACGGCAGCGATTCGCCGGTCTTCCAGCGCTTGGAGAACATTCCGATGCAGATGGAAAGCGCCACCGAAAAATGGATTGGGGACACGGTGGTTTTGGAGGACCGGGAGCGGGTGCTGGCTTTTTTTCGGGTCTTTTTCCGGGGGGAGTTGGAGCAGCCCGGCGGACGGCCGCCCCAAATCACCTACCGGGCCCGCTCCACCAAAGGGGGAGTGCGGTTTTATACCGGCATCTTCCTGCAAATGGAGGAGCGGGTGAGCCTCTATTGCTGCCGGTGTGTTCCAGAGGACGGGGAGGCGGAGCTGCTGCGCAGCGAAAACCTCTCCCTCCGGGATAGTATGCAAAAGCTGATGCTGCGCTTTACCGACGGGGCCGCCGCCTTCCGGGTGGCGGGTGGGATGGTCACCCCCCTCTACGCCAGCGACAACGTCTGCGGCTTTTTCGGCTTTACGCGGGAGGAATGGCTGCCCCTGATGGAAAAAAGCACCCCCATCCGGGAGTTCATCGCCCACAGCCAGGCCTCGGAGCAGGATTTTATGGAGCTGCTGCGGGACGGGGAGGCGGAGTTTAGCTACCTGGACCTGGGGAGCGGCGCCCGCAGGCGGATTCGGGCCGTCTGCTCCCAGCGCGCCCCCGGCGGCGCCGCCCCACGGTATATTATGCTCTACAATGTGGAAGAGGCGCTCCCCCCGGAGGAAGGGAGCGCCCTGGCGTCCATCCGTACCTTTGGATACTTCGATGTTTTTGTAGGGGGCAGGCCCATCGCCTTCCGAAACAAGAAATCCAAGGAGCTGTTTGCCCTGCTGGTGGACCGCAGGGGCGGCTACATCACCTCGGAGGAGGCCATCGCCTTCCTGTGGGAGGATGAGGAGACCAGCCCGGTGACGCTGGCCCGGTACCGCAAGGTGGCCCTGCGCCTGAAGAACCTTCTGGAGGAGTACAGCATCCCAGAGGTGATGGAATCGGTGGACGGAAAGCGCCGCATCGTCCCGGAACGGGTGCGGTGCGACCTTTACGACTACCTTTCCGGCCGGGAGGAGTACGCCCAGCTCTTTAAGGGGAGCTATCTCACCAACTACAGCTGGGGAGAAAACACCCTGGCGGAGCTGCAGCTGGCAAGGCCGGGGGTATAAAGAAGATTTTTGCTTGACAGGGGAATCACAACAGGTATATAATGCCACTAAAAAGTAAATACCCGTATCCAGTGCTCCTGCGTCGTATGACGGTGGGAGATAATAGGGAATCAGGTGCAATTCCTGAGCGATCCGGTCACTGTAAGCGAGGAGTCCGCCGCGAATGCCATTGCGAAAGCGAGAAGGCGCAGCGGGCAAGGATGCGCAAGCCAGGAAACCTGCTGGATATGGCGTGGGTAGGGTTCTTCCGCAGAAAGAGGCCTGTCCGGCGTACGGTCCCGCTTGTTGGCGGTGGCCTTGTTTTGGTACGCTTGCGGCTTGCCTTCCCTGGAGGGCAGGTCTTTTTTTGTGGCGGCATATTGAAAAAAGGAGACGACGTCCATGAAAAAGACCATTTCCCTGCTGCTGGCCCTGGGCCTTGCCCTAGCGCTGGCAGCCTGCGGGGACACAGCCCCCAGCAGCGCCCCCCAGTCCCCTTCGGATAGCAGCCAGGTTCCCGGTACTTCGGCAGGCAGCCACTACCCGGTCACCATCACCAACTACGATTACGCTGGCAACCCGGTGGAATACACCTACCGGAAGGCCCCGGAGCGGGTAATTTGTGTCTACCAGGGCTGCATCGAAACGATGATCGCCCTGGGGCTGGAAGACCATGTTTTGGCCTCCTATGGACTGGACAACGAGGTAAAGGACGAGTGGAAGGATGGCTTTGGGAGGATGAATTATGACAGCTCTGTCTTTGCTCCGGATAAGGAAACAGTTACCCTGCTGGAGCCAGATATGATCTTCTCCTGGGATTCTTACTTTGGGGAAAAGAAGCTGGGTGATGTGTACGAATGGAACCGGAAGGGGGTGGCCACTTACATCAGTGCTAACAGCGGCGCGGCGAAGATTCGTACGCTGGAAAATGAATACAACGATATCCTAAACATCGGCCGGATCTTTGATGCAGAGGAAAAAGCAAAGGAGCTGGTGGACAAGATGAAGCAACAGGTGGAGGATACCCTGGCAGCGGCGAAGGGACAGGAGGCGGTCCGGGTAGCGGTTCTGGAACCCATCAGTGGTAAGATAACCAACTATGCTGCCAACTCCTTGGCTGGGGATATGGTGACGCAGCTGGGTGGCCAGTTGGTGAAGCCAGAAGGGAATGAAATGGGCAAGGAGGACCTGGTGGCTGGGGACCCGGATGTGATTTTTGTAGTGTATATGGCTTACGCCGGCGACGATCCGGAAACGGTGAAAGCCCAGCAGCTTTCGGCGATTCAAGATGACCCTGCACTGGCCAGTCTTTCCGCTATCCAGAGCGGGCGGGTCTATCCTGTTATGCTGGGGGATATGTACGCCAGTGGTCCCCGCACCGGGGACGGTATCCGGGTTTTTGCACAGGGGATGTATCCCCGGCTGGCCGGGTAGGCCGCTCGCTATGAACTTGGACAGCATCAAGCGGGACCTGCTCCAAAGAAAGACCTGCTATTCTTTTACTATTTTTGTATTACTGATCCTCCTGCCGTTGTCTATCCTGGCGGCGGTGTGCTTTGGCACTATGCGCTTGCCCATAAGGGAGGTGTACCAGGTTGTCCGTTGGGAGCTGGCGCGCATATTTCTCTGCCAACCTATCCCGGAAAAATGGGCGCCGGGGACAGCGCTCCATGATGTGGTTTGGCTGATTCGCCTGCCCCGGCTGGTGCTGGCGGCGACAGTGGGGGCGGGGCTGTCCATCAGCGGTGCAGTTATGCAGGCTATTGTAAAGAATCCACTGGCAGATCCTTATATTCTGGGCATATCCTCAGGCGCTTCCCTGGGGGCGACGGTGGCGGTGACGCTTGGGGTAGGGATTGCTTTAGGTCCCAACTACATCGGCTTTATGGCTTTCCTTGGCGCCTTTGGCGCGGCTATTGCGGTCATCGCCCTGGCTAACGCGGGCGGGCGAACTACACCGGTCAAGCTGTTGCTGGCGGGCTCTGCTCTATCAGCCGTGTGCGGGGCCTTCTCCAATTTTATCATCTATGCCGCGCACAATGACCATTCCACCAGCAGGATTGTTAATTGGACGATGGGTAGTCTTGCCGCTGCCACTTGGGAAAACAACGCTGTTATCTTGGGGATGACCCTGGCAGGGACCCTCTTCTTCCTTACGCAGCGCCGCACTTTGAACCTGATGCTGCTGGGGGATGAGGGTGCTGTCACTTTGGGGACCGAACTGCACCGCTGGCGGATAGCTTATCTGGTGGTTTCCGCTTTGATGGTGGGCTTTGCAGTGTATAACGCAGGGGTGATAGGATTTGTTGGACTGGTGATTCCCCACAGCGCGCGGATGCTCTTTGGAACCGACCACAAAAGGCTGCTTCCTGTCTCCGCCCTGGGGGGAGGGATATTTCTGGTGTGGGCGGATGTGCTGTGCCGGACAGTTCTGCCAGGAAACGAGCTCCCCATCGGTATTCTCACATCTGTTTTGGGCGCGCCGGTATTTATCTATTTGATGGCCCGGAAGAAATATGGTTTTGGAGGCGGGGAGAGATGAAGATTGAGGCAAAAGCTGTAGAAGCCCTGCTGGGAGGAAACCATATTCTCCGGGGCGTCGACCTGGAAACTGGGGATAGGGAATTGGTTGGGATTATTGGACCGAACGGCAGTGGAAAGTCCACCCTCTTAAAGTGCATTTACCGGGTTCTGAAGCCTTCTGCTGGCGCGGTGTATTTGGATGGCCAACCGCTGAAACAGTACAGCTGCCGGGAATCTGCTAAGCGTGTGGCGGTGGTAGCCCAGCACAATCATTACAGCTTTGATTTTTCGGTGAGGGAGATGGTTCTGATGGGCCGTTCCCCTCACAAACGGGCTTTGGACCGGGACAGTGGGGAGGATAACCGTATCGCAGCGGAGGCGTTGAAAATGGTGGGAATGTGGACCTTTGCAGACCGGTCCTTTGCCACCCTCTCCGGCGGAGAGCAGCAACGGGTAATCTTAGCCCGCGCATTGGCCCAACAGACCCCATGCCTGATTTTGGACGAACCCACGAATCATCTGGATATCAAGTACCAACTCCAGCTGATGGATCTGGTACGGACGCTGGATCGAACCGTGATTGCCGCTATCCACGACTTGAATATCGCTGCCCTGTACTGTCACCGGCTCTATGCCTTGAAGGACGGCAGGCTTCTGGGACAGGGCAGCCCCAAAGAACTGCTCACCCCAAAGTTCATTCGGGAACTCTACGGGGTGAACACCCAGCGGGTAGTGGACAGCAGCGGACATCTTCATATTCTCTATTGCCCCGGTGCGCAGGAAGATTTTGAGTAGACACAAATCCCCCATCGCCACCCCAGGATTCCACCCAACGGGAAGATAACGGTCGAAATTTATCCCGCCTCCAGCAGCTCCTGGCAGAGGGGGACCAGCTCCCCGCCAAAGCAGAAGAGAAAGGGCTGCCCGGAGGAATAGGTGTCGTAGACCTGGATGGATTCGTTGGCATAGACCACCAGCCGCAGCTGGTCCAGCCCCTCCGAACTGCGCACCTGGATGGTGTACCGGGGGGGCGGTCCCCCCACCAGCTGCTCCACCTCCTGGCTGTCCTCCACCAGCGCCCCTTCTTCGATGGCCCGGCGTAGCAGACCCATGCTCTCCGAAGAGAGGGCGAGGGACGCCTCCCCGTCGGAAAGGGTCACCAGCTGGCTGGGGTAGAAGAAGGAGGCCAGGTTTTCCAGGGTGTAAAGGTGGGAAGCCAGCAACTGACGGATGTTTTCCAGCTGGGTTTGGGCCTCCGGGCTGTAGTACACCCTCTGGCCGATGGTGAGAACGGTGCTGATGGAAAAATCCTCCTGGGTGCCGTCGGCAAAGGCCATCTGCCCGGAGAGCTTTCCAGGGGCCTCCCCCGGAAATTGTCCCTTTACCCGCGGGATGGCGTTCATCTGCTGGGTGAGGGAAAAGAGAAGCTCGCGGCCGGTAATCTCCACCGCCGGCCAGCAGGGGTCGTCGATGGTGAGGCGGGTGAGGACGCTGGAGGTGCGCCGGCGCATTACCGCCTCCTGGTCGTCAATCTGCACCATCTCCCCGGCGGCGAAGGTCCGCCCCAGGATAAAAAGGCTGGCGGCGCTCATAACCAGCAGGTAGAGGGCCAAAAAGACCCTGCGCCACAGGGTGGACGACATAAAACCCTCCTTTATCTGTTTAAATCCTCCGGGCCATGGTGCCGTACCAGTCCTGAGGCTGCTGGCGGTCCTGGAAGTAGAGAACCACCCGCGTGCCGGAGCCAGGGGTGGAAAGGACCTCAATATCCCCGCCCTGGGCGCTCATAATCTCCTTGCAGATGGAAAGCCCCAGACCGCTGCCGCCGGGGGCGGAGGAGCCGGGCCGGTAGAAGGGCTGGAACAACCGCTCCAGCTGCTCCGCAGGGATGCCTTCGCCGTTGTCCTCCACCGTCAGGCGCACCGGCAGGGTGGCGGAGGTGATGGAGATGCAGGTGCAGCCGCTGTGAAGGATGCAGTTATCCAAAAGGTTCAAAAGCACCTCCCGCACCCGCTCCCGGTCAAAGTATACCTCGGTGGCGGCGCAGCTGCACCCCAGGGCGATGCCGCTGCGCTCCAGACGGGGCAGCAGCAGGGTGCGGCACTCCTGGCAAAGCTCCTCCAGGTGGAACCAGGAGGGGGAAAATTCGTACTCGGTGCGCTGGAAGCGGGAGATGTTGATGACATTTTCCACCACCGAAAGAAGATGCTGCCCTGCCTCCTGGATGTACTGGGCACTGAGGGTGATGTCCTCGTCCTGGCTCATCCGCTGGATAATCTCCGAATAGCCGATGATGGAGGTGAGGGGGGTCTTCAGCTGGTGGGTGGCGCTGTTGAAGAAGAGGTTCTGCTTCTCCTTTTCCTGCCCCAGGCGCAGGATGTTTCGGCGGTTGGCCTCCTCCATAGCCACAAAGGCGCTTTCCAGCTCCCGGAATTCCCCCTGGAAGGCGCTGGGGCGCAGCCGCACCGGCTTGCCCCGGCCCTCCTCCATCTGGTGGAGAGCCTCCTGGAGGGAGAGGATGGGCTGGGCGATGGTATCCGCCAGGAGGGCGCTTACCAGGTATCCGATAAGCAGGGCCAGAAGGGCGAGGGCGGCCATAACGGCGGCCATCCGCCGCAATAGAGCAAGGTCCCCCTGGGAGGTGAGATACCGCACCACCCCCACCGTCTCCCCGCTGCCGCTGTATACCGGGCTGGAAAAAGACAGGTAGGAGTGCCCCGGCCCCTGGGAGAAGAATTGGTAGGCCTTCATCCCGCCGGCGGCGCTGTAAACATCCTGGGTGGCCTCCACCGGGGCGGAGGGAGGGGAATCGGCCATCAGCTCCCCAGCGCTGGAAAAAAGCTGCACCCGCAGGCTAGAGATATCCGCCAGGGTGGAGCAGAGAAGAGGGGCGGAATTTTGCAGCTGCGCCCGCTGAAGCTCCGGGCTGCCAGGGTAGCTGAGGCGCTCCATCAGGTATACCTGGCTCATGTAGCTTTCGCTGGTGAGAAAGCGCACCTGGGAGCGGCGCATCACCCCAAAGATGGAGCTCGTGGCGGCGGCGCAGAAAAGTAGCAGGATGGGCAGGAGGAACAGAAGATTCAGGCGGATAATGCGCAGCTTCAGCCGTTTTTGAATCATTTTTCCGGCCCCTCAAAGCGGTAGCCCACCCCGTACACCGTGCGGATATATTCCCCGGCGGAGCCCAGCTTTTGGCGCAGCCGCCCCATAAGGATATCCACCGCGCGGGTGTTCCCCATAAAGCTGTAGCCCCAAATGTTTTCCAGCAGCTCCTCCCGTCCCAGAACCCGGCGGCGGTTCTGCATCAGGTAGCAGAGGACGTCAAATTCCCGGTAGGTGAGGGAGACCTCCGACCCGGCCACCAGGACGGTGTGGGCGTCCGGGTCCAAGGCCAGCTCCCCGCAGGCAAGGACGGCGGAGGGACGGGACGCAGCCCCCTCCGGCTCCGGAGGGGGAGGGGCCGCCTCTACGGCCCCTCTAGTGAGGCGTATCCGCCGCCAAAGGGTTTTTACCCGCAGCACCAGCTCTTTATTGTCGAAAGGCTTGGTGATATAATCGTCAGCCCCCAGCTCCAGCCCCAGGATTTTGCTGGTGCGCTTGTCGTTTGCGGTGATAAAGATGACGGCGGCGGAGCGGTCCAGCTCCTGGATGGCCCGGAGGACGTCGTACCCGTCCATATCCGGCAGCATAATGTCCAAAAGGACAATGTCCGGCTTCTGGGCGGCGTAGGCCTCCACCGCCTCCCGCCCGGAGTAGGCGCAGACCGAATCATAGCCCTCCAGCTTCAGGTTCATCCGGATGAGGTTTACGATGCTGGGCTCATCGTCTACAATCAATACCTTCATCCCTGTCCCTCCCCTCGGCGCCGAAATGGTATGTCCCCTATTTTACTCCTTTTTTGGCGAAATGTCTATGAGAGCCTATTTAAAATCTGCCTGTTTGGCGTGCCAAGGGACCTTGAATAACCTTTGGGAGATTGACAATCCCTTCCGCCTGGGCCATAATAAGGGGCAAAGCATCAATGAGACAAAAAGAAAGGGGTTTTTGAAAATGGTCACCCATATCGTTATGTGGAATCTGAAGGAAGAGGCGGAGGGCGCCAGCAAGGAGCAGAACGCCGCCATCATGAAGGAGCGGCTGGAGGCGCTGGTGGGGAAAATTCCCGGCCTTATCTCCCTCACCGTGGGGCGCAACGTCATGCCCACCGGATATGACCTATGCCTCCTGGGGCGGTACGAGGACATAGAGGCGCTGAAGCTCTACCGGGACCACCCTCTCCACAAGGAGGTCCAGCAGTTTGTCCACAAGGTCATCACCGACCGGGTCTCCTGCGACTTTGCGGACTGAGGCGGGGCAGGCCGTGAGCGCTCTGCGTCAGCTTTCCCTGCTTTTTGCCCTCTACCTTCTGGCGGTGTGGGTCTGCGGTCTGCTGCCCTTTGCCTTCCCTGCCAGCGTCCTGGGGATGCTCCTGCTCCTTCTGCTGCTTCTCGCTGGCGTGGTGAAGCCCCGGCAGGTGGAGCGGGGGGCGGACCTTCTGCTCCAAAACATGATGCTCCTCTTTGTCCCGGCGGGGGTCTCCATCCTGGAATATTTCCCCCTCATCCGGGATAAGGTTCCGGTGCTGATTCTTATTGCCCTGGTGACCCTGGCTGTCACCCTGGCCGCCACCGCCTTTACAGTGAAGGCAGCGGCCGCCCTTCTGGGAAAGAGAAGGGAGGCGAAGAGATGAGTGCTGTCACCCAGTCCCCCCTCTTCGGCATCGCCCTGACGGTGGCGGCCTATTCCATCGGCCTGTGGGTGAACCGGCGCACCGGCCTTTCCATCGCCAACCCCAATCTTATCGCCATCCCCCTGATTATCCTTTGCCTGCTGCTTACCGGAACGCCTCTGGCGGATTACCAGCGGGGCGGGGAGGTCATCAATATGCTGCTGGGGCCTGCCACCGCCGCCCTGGCCCTCTCCATCTACCGGCAGAGGGAGGTGCTGCGGGAGAGCTTCCTGCCGGTGCTGCTGGGGTGTCTGGCGGGGTGCTGTGCCTCGGTGGGTTCCACCCTGGCCCTCTGCAAGGTCTTTGGCCTGGATGAGACTATCACCGCCTCCCTTCTGCCCAAATCGGTGACCACCCCCATTGCGGTGGAGCTGAGCGCCCAAAGGGGCGGCGTGGCCGCCATCACCATTGTGGTGGTGATTTTCACCGGCATCGCCGGGGCGGCCCTGGCCCCCGGCCTCCTGCGCCTGCTGGGTATCTCCGACCCTATGGCCCAGGGTGTGGCAATCGGCACCGCCAGCCACGGCATCGGCACCGCCCGCGCCCTGGAGCTGGGGAAGGTCCAGGGGGCCATGAGCGGCGTCGCCGTAGGGGTTGCCGGTATCATCACCGTGCTGCTCCTCACCTTTTTGTAGAAGATCCGTATCCAAAACACCCCACCGGGATGTTTTTACGGACAGCCCGTTGGACCGTGGAAGCCGGTCCGGCGGGCTTTTCTTTTTTGACTTGAACAACAATCTGCGGGGGAGTGTCCAAACCACGCAGCTTTCTCTATTAAATTTGCTGTGTTATTGGACCCTTTTGTCATTCTTCTTTTTGCTTCTTTTTCTTCTTTTGCAAGAAGAAAAAGAAGTGGGGGCTGGGGTGAAACCCCAGATTGGCAGATGCAATGCGGGCAGGGTGACAAACACCCCCGGATATGTTAAAATAAGTCCATGGTTGGCAGAAAAGCTCCCTGGATTGGGGGATGGATAAGGAGCGGGAGAAGGCTTTGCAAAGGCTTCGTTTCGCCCTGGAGGAAACCGCATGAAAAAGCGACTGACAGCGGGGCTTTGCGCCCTGGTGATGCTCCTGGCCGCCGGGTGCGGCCGGGGGGATTCCGACGCCTACAGGCAGATAAATTCTCAAATCAGCCAAAGCCAGGATGCCGGTGCCCCCGCCCCCGGCGCTCCCCGGAACCAGCGGCCGCGGGAGCTCACCGGCCATCTCACCATCAAGACCTTCTGGGACGAGCAGATGGAGACCATCATCCAGGACTTTACCGCTCTGCACCCCGGCGTCACCATCGACCTTGTTAAGGCGGGGGGCGAAAACGACGTCCGCTCCCTGGACGACTACGGCACCCAGACGGTGGTGGAGCTGATGAGCGGCGGCGGCCCGGACCTGGTGGACATGGCCGGATTTTCGGTGTGGAAGTGCGCCAGGAGCGGCCTTCTTTGCGACCTCTACACCTTCATGGATCGGGACCCGGAGTTCCGGCGGGAGGACTACTACACCAACGTCTGGGAGGGGAAGGAGTACCAGGGGGGCCTATATTCCATGCCCTGCTCCTTCCTGTATAAAACCTACTGGGTCAGCCGACCCCTGCTGGAGGAGGCGGGAATCCACCCGCCGGACACCCTCACCTACCGGCAGATGCTCCAGCTCCAGGAGGAGGTGGCGGCGGCCACCGGGGAGAGCCCCCGGCTGATCCCCGGCATGAATCCCTACACCTTCTTTTACACCGAGGCCCTGTCCTACTACGACCTGGAGAGCCGCACCGCCCGCTTTTCGGACCCGGCCTTTTTGGACTATCTGCGCCTTACCAAGGAAAAGATCCCCGTCCTGCCGGATAACGACATGGACCGGGTGGTCTATAACGATTCCTTTATGGAAAAGGACTACCTCTTTTCCGACATGAGTATTAGCAGCGGCAGCGACCTGATGCCCTTCCTCTTGGACCACAAAAACATCACTGGCCCGGTGCTGCTGGTGAACACCGCCGGGGATGCCTCCTTCCGCTCCATGCGGGATTACGCCATCCCCAGCAGCAGCAAGAACCAGGAGCTGGCCTGGGAGCTTCTGAAGTTCTACATCGGCCCGCGGGAATACCCGGAGGAGATGGATTCCGCCGAGGCCCAAAAGTATTACTTCACCTACTGCGCCTTTATCCCCATCAACCGGGCCAATTTCTTCCAGAGCTTCCGGTTCTGGCACCGGTACACCCGGCCCTTCCAGGAGCGGGACATGGCGGAATACCCGGACCTGCGCTGGAAGGAGGGGGACCGGGAGGCCCTGCTGCAAAGGACCCTGGAGCGGATAGACGGCTGGAACTGCCAGGTGAGCCGGGAGGAGGCGGAGGGAGAGATCTTCGGGGAATGCAGCGAGGACCTGGCCGCCTACTACTACCACGACCTGCTGACAGCGGAGGAAACAGCGGAGCGCATCCAGAACCGCATGACCATCTTCCTACAGGAGTGAACGTTATGAAGCCTGCCCGCCTGATGCTGGGCGTCTGCGCCCTGTTTT
>WSMP01000033.1 GCA_013316495.1 Angelakisella sp. | reverse complement strand
TCCGCAAGTTATGTGAGGGAGGCCGGGACTTTTGCTAAAGGTGTGGATGCCGCCGAAAAAGCCCTTCCCGGTATCAAGCAGGAAATACTCACAGGCGTGATCAAGCCGACAGCATCGGCAGTAGCCGCTGTTGCAAAAGCCGCCCCGGAGGAGCGCCCCGCTGCCAAACAGAGGACGGAGCGCCGCCAGCCCCCGGACAGGGAGCCTGCGCCCCCCCTGTGGCAGGAGGAAGGGGCTCCGCCGCCCAGAAGGCCAGCGGGACGGCGGACAGAGGCCGCCGCAGCCGCCCGGCTCATCACCAATACCGAGGAGGAGGGGGAGCGGGAGGAATTTGAGGAGCGGGTGCTTCGCAAAGCGGCCCGTTCTGTCCAGGCGGCTCAGGAGCAGGAGGAGCGTCCCCGCCAGCGCCGGAGGAGCCTGGAAGAGGATGGGGAGGAGTATCCCCAGCCCCGGCAGCGGGGAAGAATCCCCGATGAGGAGGATGAAGAAGCGCTTCCCCGTTCCCGCCAGCGCCGGAGAATTCCCGGCGGGGAGGATGGGACGGAGGATGCCCGCCCCCGCCGCCGGGGAAGGGCACAGGACGAGGATGAGGAAGCACAGCCCCGCCGCCGTCCCCAGCGAAAGGAGCCCCCGGATGAGGAGGAGCGCCCGGAGCGGGGGGAGAACCGCGCCCGTATCGGCGCCCAGCTTCAGGGGATGAAGACCAGCCTCATCATCCGGCTGGTGGTGAACCTCCTTTGCGCCGCAGGGGTGATTTACCTGATGCTGGCCCCTGGGCAGGAGTGGCCCATCCCGGAATACTTCCGGGAGAACCCCACCCATTACCTGTGGCTGGAGGTGGGGCTTGTGGCCTTTTCCGCCCTGGTGGCGGGGAACACGGTGGGCGGGGGGATGATTTCCCTCTTCTGCCTGCGGCCCAACAACGACAGCTACAGCGCCATCGGGGTCTTTGCCTGCCTGGTGCAGGGGGCCTATATGGCCATGCGTCCGGAGGTGCTGGAAAGCTACGCCGCCAATATCTATCTGCCCATGGCGGCCCTGCTGCTGCTCTTTAATACCATTGGCAAGATGATTCTTCGGGGAAGAATTGCCGCCAGCTACCGCCTCATCGCCAAGGAGGGAGCGAAGCACACCGCCGCCGTTATCGAGGACGAGGCCCTGGCGGACAAGCTGGGCCGGAAGCTCATAGAGGGCGAGCCGGAGATTGCCTACTTCACCCGCGCCTCCGGCATCTCCGCCTTTATGGACCAGGCTTTTTCTGAGAGCAAGGCGGAGGACGTTTCCAAGGTGATTGCCCCCATGACCGCGGCGGCAGCCCTGGTGATGGCCCTTATCTCCTACCCCTTCCATCACGATGTTTTCACTTCTGCCTGCGTTTTTACCGCGGCTCTGTGCATCACCGCCCCCATCGCCGGGGTGATTGCCGCCAATCTGCCCATCACCCTCACCAACCGCAAGCTGGGGCGGTGGGGAGCCACCCTCTGCGGGTATTCGGCGGTGGACCAGTTCGCCGGGGTGAACGGCGTTCTGCTCCGGGGATACGACCTCTTCCCGCCGGAAAGCGTCACCCTTCACACCATCAAGCCCTTCAACCGCACCCCCATGGATGAGGTGATTGTGGATATTGCCAGCGTCCTGCGCCAATGCGGCAGCACCCTGACCAAGATTTTCACCGATATGGTGCCGGATGCGGGGCTGCTCCAGGAGGCGGAGAGCTTCCTCTTCGAGGATGGGAAGGGGGTCTCCGCCTGGGTAAACGGCCGCCGGGTCCTCATTGGGAACCGGGAGCTGATGAAATCCTACGGCGTGGCCATCCCCCCCATGGAATACGAAGAGCGGTACGGCCAGGGCAAGCAGCTCCTTTACATTGCCAACTCCGGCCAGGCCGCCGCCATGTGTGTCCTCAGCTACAAGGCGGATAAGCAGATGCGCCGGGCGCTGGAGCTGCTGGCTGACCGGGACATTGCCGTCTGCGTCTACACCACCGACCCCAATGTGACCGAGGAACGAATCTGCCAGATTTACAGCTTCCCCAAGGAGCTGGTGCAGGTGATGCCCGCCAAGCTCCACCGGGATATGGACCGCTACCTGGACCCCAAGGCCAAGACCAGGGCCGGGATGATTCACAGCGGCGCGCTATCCTCCTATGTGCGGGGGGTGGCGGCGGCCCGCAGCTGTGACAGCACCCTGACGGTGGAGACGGCCCTGCTGCTGCTTTCAGTGGTGGTGGGCTTTGCCCTAGTAACCTTCTTCGCCTTCACCGGCGGTATGCCGGCCCTCACCTGGGTCACCATTGCCGTCTACCAGGGCTTCTGGGCGGCGGTGCAGCTGCTGGTGGCTTTGTTAAAAGGCTGATTGGTAAAGGAAAAAAGGAGGAACGGTTTTCCGTTCCTCCTTTTCGGCTGTTCCAAAACCGGAGCGAAGAAGCGGGGATTTACCCCACCAATTCCCCAATGGCAGCCTTCACAAAGGTGTCGTTGTAAATGTCAGAGATGGCAAGCTCTCCCTCCACCTTGTCCGCCTGGGTGGCCCGGAGGTTCCCCAGCATGTTGGCAAAGGAATCGGTGTTATAGTAGTCCTTGAACTCCGCTGCGGTGGGGAAGATCACATCCGGCAGCTGGGCGGTAAGCTCATTGGTGGCCTGCTGGGCGTAGGTGGAGGCGTAGGCGCAGGCCTGGGAGGGGTTTTCTGCCCGGTAGAGCTGGGCTTTGGTGAGGGCGGTGACAAACCGCTGGGTTACATCGGGGTGCTCCTTGATGTAGTCCTTGTTGGCAATCCAGGTGCTGAGGAAGGCGAACTCCGGATAGGTCTGGTTATCCGCCAGCACAAAGCCTTTGTCCCCCAGGGCTTCGGCCAGGCTGTTGGCGGCGGGCTTCCAGACGGCCCAGGCGTCGATGGAGGCGTCGTTATAGGTGGAGGGGATGTTGTCGTTGGCGATGTTCAGCACCTTCACGTCGTTAATGGAAAGACCGTTCTCCTGAAGGGCCACCAGCAGCAGGGTGTATCCCGCTGCCCCCTCCTGGACCGCGATGGTCTTGCCCTTCAGGTCCGCCGGGGTGGTGATGCCGGCGTCGGAGCGGGCGATGATCTGCTCGGTAAGGGCGATGTTATCCAGGGCGATGATGTCCACCTGCCCGCTGAAGGCCAGCCAGGCGGCGCCGCTGCCGATGAATCCGAACTCTGCCTGTCCGGCCACCATGGCCGCTACCTCCGGCGGGCCGGAGGTGTACATCTGGAGGTTCACCTTCAGGTTCTGCTCCTCAAAGAAGCCCTGAGTCACCGCGGTGGCGATGGCGGTGGAGCCACCGATGGTGGGGTGGTAGATAACGTTGATGGTGGCCTCCTCCGGGCCGGGGTCCGTTTCCGGCGGGGGAGTGGTGTTCGAAGCGGGGGTGGATGTCCCCTGGGAGCTGTTGGGCTTCTGTCCAGACTGGCATCCGGTCAGGCTCCCCAGCAGCAGCGCCAGGGAGAGAAGGATAGCTAGGGTCTTTTTCATAGCGGTACTTCCTTTCTTTTTTAATGGCGTATTGCAAAGGCCGTCCGGCCTTGGGAAACAAGGTTACAGGAGCGCTTCCAGCCGCCGCATCTGGAGGGAAAGCCCCTCCCGCACCCGGACCGGGTCGCACTCGTATTGATGATCCTCCATCTCAAAGCTCAGGTCCAGCAGGGGACTGGGAAGGCTCCTCACCTGGGCCAGGAACCGCTTCCAATCAATCTCCCCGTCCCCGATGACGGTGTGGCGCCACCACTGGTTTTTCTCAAAGCCCCGCTCCTTGGCGGTGTTGTGGAGGATACCCACCTCCCGGAGCTTTTCCGGGAAGAGAAGGGTATCCTTCAGGTGGATGTGGTGGATGCGGCCGGCAAAGCGCTCCAGAGGCTCATAGACGTCGATGAACTGCCAGACGAAGTGGCTGGCGTCGTAGCAGATGCCCAAAGCAGGGTCCGGCAGTTGGCGGAACAGCTCCTCCCACATGTAGGGGGAGGTGGCGATGTTGCGGTACATGGGGCAGTTTTCCAGGCAGAGGGTGAGGCCCAGCCCCTTGGCCCGCTCCACCGCGGTGCCCAAAAAGTCCAGCACCGGCCCCAGGCTCTTCATGGGGTCGCAGCCGCCGCCCTCCGGGATGGAAAGGGAGCGGCTGATGCCGGTGGAGCAGATGATTTTTTTAACTCCCAATCCTGCTGCAAAATCCATCCGCCGCCACAGCTCCTCCTGGTGGGAGTGGGCGGTGTCCCGGTCGTCGTCGGTAAAGTTCCGGCAGTAGATGAAGGCGGAGATGGGCAGCTCCCTTTGAACCCTGGCAAAGATTTTCCGCTCCAGGGGGATGCCGGGCCCCACCTCCAGGCAGGTATATCCCTGCTCCAGGGCGAACCGGGCAATCTCCCCCAGGTCGGTGAGACCTGCCCAGACAAAGGCGTTGGTATGAAAGCCGGTCCTCATAGAAGCACCTCCTGGGTATGCCCCGTGTCGTGAGCGGCCTGGGCGGCGTCCAGCACCCGCTGGATATACAGTCCCTGGGCCAGGTCCGGCAGGTCCTTTCGCGCCCCCTGGATGCCGTCCAGGAAGGCGGCGGTCTCCGCCACAAACCAATCGTCAAAGTGCTTTTGGGGCGGCAGGTCCAGGGTCTTAACAAGTCCGGTGTATCCGCCATCCCGCTTTTTCTCCCAGTAGGTCACCTGCTCCGGCACCCGAAGGCTTACCTGGAGCATTCCCCCCTCCCCGGCCAGCAGCAGCATAATGTCGTCCAGCCCCACCCGGCTGACGGTGAAGCTCCCCAGTCCCCCCGGACCGGAGGCAGAGAGGACGGCAGCGTCGTCGTTTTCCACCGGCTGGGGGTGGCCGTCGGGCCCTGTCCGCTCCGGGATGAAATTCCCCAGGCGGCAGGTGACCTGGTGGTACCGCTGCCCCGCCACGTAATCGGCCAGATCCAGCAGATGGCTGCCAAAGTCCCCCAAGGCCCCGCTGCCGGAGCGGCCGCGGAGCATCCGCCACTCCAGGGGGACGCCGGGGTTTGCCAACCGCTTGCCGCCGGCCCAGGCGGTGAAGGTGTACACCGGCCCAATCTCCTCCCGGACCATCCGCCGGGCCAGAAGAACGGGGGCGGCGTACCGGTATACCATTCCCACCATGGCGCAGGCGGAGCTTTTTTGGGCCGCAGCGGCCAGCGTTTCGCACTCCTCCCCGGTAATGGCCATGGGCTTTTCCACCAAAAGGTGTTTTCCGGCGCGGATGGCCGCCAGTCCCTGGCTGGCGTGAAGAAAGTTTGGGGTACAGAGATCCACCCCGTCGCAGCAGTCCAGCAGCTCCTCGTAGCTGCCGCAGATGCGGGCGGAAAGCCCGTGCTCCGCCGCCCATTTTTCCGCCGCCTCCCGGTTGATGTCGTAGACGGCGGCCACCTGACACCGGGGGTCCTTTTTGTACCCCTCGGCGTGGTAGTGGGCGATGGACATAGTAGCCCCGGTTCCCACGATGCCTATTTTTATCATAAGCCCTCCCCCTTACTTCTTCACTTCCAGGTATTCCTGGTAGACGTTTTCCCAAATGCGGTTTTTGTAGGCGTTGAATTCCGGCAGCAGCTTGGTGGCCTGGTTGCGGGGGTAGGGCAGGTCGATGGGGACGACCTCCTTTACCCGGCCGGGGCGGGCGCTCATAATCACCACCCGGTTTGCCAGCAGCACCGCCTCCTCCACATCGTGGGTGATGAAGAAGCAGGTGCGCTTTTCCTGCTCCCAGGTGCGCAGCAGATCCTCCTGGAGCTGGGCCCGTGTCTGGGCGTCCAGGGCCCCGAAAGGCTCGTCCATCAGCAGCACCTGGGGGGAGATGGCGTATCCCCTGGCGATGGCGACCCGCTGCTTCATCCCGCCGGAAAGCTCCTTGGGATAGGAGCCGGCGAAATCGGTAAGGTCCACCATACGCATATACTTATCCGAAAGGGCGTGCTTTTCCTCCTTGGTGTACCGGCGGTAGAGGGCCCGCACCCGCTCCTCCCCGGTTTTTGGGTCCTTTTCCACCCGCTCCTCCCGTTTGCGCAGGAACTGGAGGCCAAACTCGATGTTCCCCCGCACCGTTCGCCAGGGGAAGAGGGCGTACTGCTGGAAGATAACGCCCCGGTCGTTGCCAGGGCCGATGATTTTCTCCCCGTTCAGGGTGATTTGGCCGCCGGTGGCGTTTTCCAGCCCGGCGATGATGTTCAGCAGGGTGGTCTTGCCGCAGCCGGAGGGCCCCACTACACAGACAAACTCGTTTTCATAGATGGTCAGGTCTACACCGTTTAGGGCCACGGTCTCCCGGCCGTCGTGTCCCCGGTAGATTTTTTGGACCCCGTCCATCACGATTTTTGGCCTTCTTGCTTCACTCATAAAACTGTCTCCTTTCACTTCCAGCGTGTAATCCGCTTCTCCGCCAGGAGCAGCAGACGGTCCAGCACAAATCCAATAGCCCCAATGCAGATGATTCCCAGCAGCACCTTGTCCATCCGGAAGTAGATTTGGGCGGTTTGGATCATGCTCCCCAGGCCGTAGAAGGTGCCGGTCATCTCGGCGGCGATGAGGGTGGTGAGGGCGGTGGAGACCCCCAGGCGGGCGGCGGTGAGAATGAAGGGGAAGGAATAGGGGATCACCACCTGGGCAAAGATGGAAAGGTCGCTGGCCCCAAAGGTGTAGGCCGCCTTCACCAGGGTCATGTCGATGTTGCGTACCCCCTGGTACACCGTCACCGTCATCACCAGGAAGGAGGTGATGAAAATAACGGTGATTTTAGCCTTTTCCCCGGTGCCCATAAGGAGAATCACCATGGGGATGAGGGCGATGGGAGGGATGGTGCGGAAGAACTGGATCCAGGGGTCCACAAGGTTGCGGAAGGTGCGGTACCACCCCATAAGGAAGGCGGTGGGGATGGAGCAGAGGAAGGCGATAGCCCAGCCCCCCAGCACCCGGCGGAAGGACCAGTAGATGTGCTTAAGCAGAAGATAGGCCTCAAACTCCCCGGTGGCCCCATCGCTGAGAAGCTCCGGAAGGGAGCGGCGGATGATGTCCTGGGGTCCCGCCAGGATGCTCCCCACCCCCGGCAGCAGGGATAGAAGCCACCAGATGAGGATGCCCCCCAGGAGGGAAAGCACCATGGTGGCGGTGCGGACCGTCCCGGAGCCCTCCCCAAAGTCCTTGAGCTTCCTGGCTTTGGAGACCGGCGGGGTCCCCTTTCCCGAAAATGTTGACATAGCGTCTTCTCCTTTCGTGCAAGGCACTTTTTTCCAGTTTGTTAAAAGTTTTAATTAACTCCGGGCAAATGAGCATTGCAGTAAAGGCTCTCCACCCAAGGGATATGCCTCTGGCTGCCTCCGTGGGCACCTGGGAAGGATATCCCCCGGTGGTGCGGAGTCCTATGGCCTGCCCAACCCCTGGAACATCCGCTGCTTGTAGGCCTCCACCCCCGGCTGGTCGAAGGGGTCCACCCCCGCCAGGCGGCAGGAGAGGTAGCAGGCGAACTGGAAGAAGTAAAACAGAGCGCCGAGGCTCTCCTCCTCCAGGCGGGGGAGCTCCAGGACGGCGCAGGGAAGGCGCTCCCCGTGGGCCTGGAGGGTGGCGGAAAAGGCGGTGCGGTTCACCTGCCACAGGTCCATCCCCTCCAGGTAGTCAAAGCCGTCCCCAGTGTCCCGGTCGGCAGGGAGGATGAGGCGGTCCCCGGCTCCCGGCTCCGCCACGGTCAGGAAGGTTTCAAAGAGCATGGGGAACCCATCCTGGATGAACTGTCCCAGGGAATGCAGCTCCTCGCTGAATTCCCCCGTCACCGGGAAGATGCCCTTGCCGTCCTTGCCCTCGCTTTCTGCAAAGAGCTGCTCCCACCACTTGTAGAACCACCGCAGCCGGGGCTCGAAGGAGGAGAGAAGCTCCACCCGGTATCCCCTGCGGGAAAGGTAATCCCGGAAGGCGGCGTAGAGAAGGGCGGGGTTTTCCTCCGGCGGGGCCTCCCACAAAAGGGCCTCCATCCCTCTGGCGCCCTTTACCAAACGGGTTATCTCCACCCCCGCCGCCGCCATAGGCAGCAGCCCCACATTGCTCAGGGCGGAGTACCGCCCGCCGATATCGGTGGGGAAGGGGAGGAAGGCGTATCCCCGGCGGGTGCAAAGCTCCTCCAGGGAGCTGCCTGGGGTGCCGGTGCAAAGGATGCGCCGGGCCGCCTCCTGGGTTCCGTACCGCCGCTCCATCCAGAGGCGCAGCACCCGGAAGGCCACCCCCGGCTCCAGTGTCTCGAAGTTTTTGGCGATGCAGTTGAGAAAGACCTGCCGCCCCTCTATCCGCTCCAATAGCTCGTTTAAAGCGTGGGGAGAAAGGCTGTTCCCGGCATAGAGCACCTCCATCCCCTGGGGCTTCAGGGCCTGGAGCACCGAGCGGGCGGCGTTGTTGGAGCCTCCCACCCCAATGAGGACCAGAATGCCAGCCTTGCTGCGAATCTCCGCCCCCAGGGCGGACAACCGCTCCAAGGCATCGTCCCCCGCCCAGCTTTGGGTGTGGAGCCACCCCAGGCTGCCGTGGTACTTCGGCTCCCCGGCGCGGACCCGCTCCAGCAGGTCCGCCGCAGTTTTCTTTTCCGCCTCCCAGCCGGGAAGGTCCTCTTCCAGCCACCGGTCCGGCAGTGTCAGCTTTACCATGGTTCTATAGTCCTTTCCATTTTTAATCCAGCAAACAGCGGCGCACCACAAAGGCGGCGGCCCCCAGCGCCCCGGTGAGGCGGTCGTAGGGGAGGAACTCAATGTTTGTCTCCCTGGCCATCAAACCGTAGAGGTTCCCCTGCACCGTCTCCTGGAGACGGCGGCGGTTTTCCTCCAGCTGGAAGATGTAACCGTCCACCACCACCAGGCTGGGACTGATAAAGTTAAAGATATTGGCCACCTCCAGCCCCAGGTACTCCACCGCCTTTTCCATAATGGAGCCGATGGCCGGGTCCCCCTGCCGCTGGGCCTCCAGGACGCGGGCGGTATCCGGGGTCTCCCCCGGCGGCACAAGAGCCGCCAGACAGGGGGCATTACCCTGGGCCAGGGCCTTGGCCGCGGCGGACAGGATGGCGCTTTCCCCCGCCACCGCCTCCAGGCAGCCCCGGCGCCCGCAGGTGGGGCAGAGGGGGCCGTCCGGCAGGATGGTGGTGTGGCCTACCTCCCCGGCGCTGGCCTTGTGCCCCGCCAGGACGTTGTTTTTTATCATCAGGGGGCAGGCCAGGCCCTTGAAAACCAAAAAGTAAGCGAAGGTATCCGGGGCGGCGCCGGAGCCGAACATCTCCCGACCGAAGGCCCGCATCCGGGCGTTGTTATCAATCCACACCGGCAGGGAGAGGAGGCTGGCAAGGTCCTGAACAAAGGGGCGGCCCATCCAATCGCTGTGGAAGGCGGTGCGGATGACCCCCTCCTGATATTCGATGAAGCCAGGGATGCCCACCCCCACCCCAAAGAGCCGTTCCTCCCGGATGCCGGAGCGTTGGACCAGCTCCCGGACGCTTTGGGCCACAAAGGCGGTCATCTCCAGGTACTGGGGGGAGGCGGCCTCCAGGGCCAGGCTGGCGCAGACCCGTCCCCGCAGGTCGGTGAGGCAGAAAAGGGTTTGGTAGGGACCCAGCTCCACCCCCACGGCGTACCGGGCCGCAGCGTTAAAGTCCAGCAGCTGAAGCCGCCGCCCGCCGGTGGGGGAGCGGCCGGGGGCGGCGTATTCCACCAGCAGCCCTTCCCCCAGCATTTGAGCCACGTTGGTGGTGATGGTGGGGAGGGAAAGCCCCAGCTCGTCGGTGATATGCTGCCGGGTCACCGGGGCCTGACGGTAGATTACCCGCTTGATCTGCTGGCGGTTTCGCTCCTTGACGCCCAAAAGGCTGATGCCCTCTCCTTTGGTCATGGGGACCTTCCTTTCTCCTGGGGTATGTAACAGGCTCTATAAACATCATACGGTTTTCTAAAAAGAAAAGCAATGGACGAAATAACCAAAGTTAAAACTTTTAATTTTGCTGTTTTCACTAGAAAGGGCTCGAAATCATGGATAAAAAAGGGAAAAGCGCCGGCGATTATCCCGGTGCGGGAGGGGGCCTTTGGGGGGATGTCCCAGGGGAAAATGAGAAAAAGGACCCCTGTCTTCCGGCAGAGGTCCTTCTGGAAAAGAGGCGGTATAGATTAACCCCGGTAGTAATTGATGAGGCAGCCGGCGGCGATGACCTTCTTCTCATCGGGGGTGAGGCCGCCGATGGAAAGGGTGATCTCCTTCACCTGGCCTTCCCGGATGACATAGGCCTTGATAGCCTCGTTCCCGGAGAGGATGGCCTCCCGGACATGGGGAACGAAGACGTAGCAGCCCTTGGAGAGGGCGTCCTTATCCTGGGTGAGGAAGGGAACGATGCCCCAGTTGATGCAGTTGGAGCGGTAGCGCTTGGTGGCGTACTCCTGGGCGATGTTGGCCCAGGCCCCCACCACCCGCTGGCAGGAAGCGGCCTGCTCGCGGGCGGAGCCGTCCCCCGGCTTGTTGGCGTAAATGGTGCTGCCAAAGCCCACCGCCTTGGGGTCGATTTCCCCAAAGCCGGGGATGGTGCGGATGGCCTCGTAAGCGGCGGCAACGCCGGCGTCCTTCCCGGTGGGGTCCTCGCCCGCCTCCCGGCCCTGCTCCAGGGCCAGCACCGCCTTGGCCTCCCCCACATAGGCGGGGTCCTTGCGGCTGAGGGTGAATTCCGCCAGGCGCAGGGGGTTGGAGCGGTAGGAGGAGGTTTCGCCGGAGGGGATCAGCTCGTCGGTGGTGGTGACCGGGTCGTCGATGAAGCTCACCAGCCGCAGAAGCATATGCTCGGTGAGGGAGGGGATAACCGGCCAGTCCTTGATGTTGGGGCCGAATTTCAGCTCCACCGCGGGGTCCGCCTTGCCCCAGCCGTCAAAGACGCGCTTTTCGTAGATGGAGCCGTCGAAGAAGTATTTGGGGGTGGAATAGTCCACATCCAGGTCGGTGGCCGCGGTGAGCCGTCCGCCGTTGATGGCGGTGGCGGCGATGGAGCGGGCGTCCATCAGGGCCACATAGGAGATCTGGCCCTCGCCGGGCTTGGAGCCCTCCCGGTTGGGGAAGTTCCGGGTGGTGTGGCGGATGGAGAACTCCTGGTTGGCGGGGGTATCCCCGGCGCCGAAGCAGGGGCCGCAGAAGCATTCCCGCACCAGGGCGCCCGCCCCCATAATCTTCTGGATGGCGCCGTTTTTCACCAGCTCCAGGTAGGCGGGCTGGCTGCCGGGGTAGACGCTCATGGTAAAGGCGCCGTTGCCGATGGACTGCCCATCCAGGATATCCGCCACGGCGCAAAGGTTATCGAAGGTGCCGCCGGAGCAGCCGGCCACCAGCCCCTGGTCCACATAGATTTCGCCGCCCCGGATCTTCTGGTCCAGGGTGAAGGCGAATTTGGCGTTTTCAAACTGCTTGCGGCCCGCGTCGGTGACGGCGGCGATCACGTCGGCGGGGTGGGCCTTCAGCTCTGCGATGGTGTAGGTGTTGCTGGGGTGGAAGGGCATGGCGATGGTGGGCTCCACTGTGGCAAGGTCCACATACACCAGGCCGTCGTAATAGGCCACGTCGGCGGGGCGGAGCTCCTTATAGGCATCCTTGCGGCCGTGGATGGCGTAATATTCCGCTACCTTTTGGTCGGTGTGCCAGATGGAGCTCCAGCAGGTGGTTTCGGTGGTCATAACGTCGATGCCGTTGCGGTATTCCACCGGCAGATTCCCAACGCCATCCCCCACAAACTCCATCACCCGGTTTTTGACATAGCCATTGGCGTAGACCTTGCCGATGATGGACAGAGCCACGTCCTGGGGCCCCACCCCCCTTTGGGGCTTGCCGGTGAGGTAGATGGCGATGACGCCAGGGCGGGCAAAGTCGTAGGTGCGGCCCAAAAGCTGCTTGGCAAGCTCGCCGCCGCCTTCCCCCACCGCCATGGTGCCCAAAGCGCCGTAGCGGGTGTGGGAATCGGAGCCCAGAATCATCCGCCCGCAGCCGGACATCATCTCCCGGTTGTAGCTGTGGATGACGGCCATGTTGGTGGGAACATAGATGCCGCCGTACTTTTTGGCGGCGGAGAGGGCAAACATGTGGTCATCCTCGTTGATGGTGCCCCCCACGGCGCAAAGGCTGTTATGGCAGTTGGTAAGGACATAGGGAATGGGAAATTTCTCCATGCCGGAGGCGCGGGCGGTTTGGATAATACCCACGTAGGTGATATCGTGGGAGGTGATGGAATCGAATTTGATACGGAGATTTTCCGGCTCATCGGAGTGGTTGTGGGCCTCAATAATCCCATAGGCCATGGTGCCCTTTTTGGCCTCCTCCTTGGCGATCTCCCTGCCGGTCCGCTGCCGCAGGGCGGCTGCCGCGTTGCCGTCATCGGGGATGATCTCGGTTTGGTTCAGCAGGTATACGCCGGTGTCATAGAGCTTTACCATAATGTTTCTCCTCTTTTCCTATGTTCTGCCCGCCGGGGCTTGTGTCCTTTGTACAAATCCGCTATGTTATGGAGACCCTTGGCCGTTCTTCTTTTTGCTTCTTTTTCTTCTTTCGCAAGAAGAAAAAGAAGACGAAGCGGCCTCTTGTTTAATTTCTGGTTTTATTATATAATAGAGCGTGATATAAATCAAATACAGAATTGTTTGGTTCGGGTATAGGTTTTCTCTATACCCTTGTAGCCAGACATCCCAAAGGAGGAGTTCCCTGTGGGAGAGGTCCTGCTGACCAT
>WSMP01000032.1 GCA_013316495.1 Angelakisella sp. | reverse complement strand
CGCTCACCCGTATCCCTGTGGCGCAGATGGTCTCGATGAGAAGGGCCAGCCGCTCTCGCCCCAGCTCCCTGGCGGCCTCCACCAGGCAGGTATAGTCCTTCCGGCTCAGCTCCCGGCCGCTGCTGCGGAACATCCTTCGCTGCACCTTCAGGTATTTCACCTGGCAGTCTGTCCAGCCCAGAAAGGCAAAGAATTTGTTCAGTGCCGCCAGCTTCCCGTTGATGGTGGCCGGCTGGCAGCCGCTGGCAGCCAACCGCTCCTTCCACCGGCAGGCCAGCTCCTTGGTCACCGGTTCGCTTCCGGCCCACGCCGCAAAGACCCCCACCTCCCGCAGGTACTTCTCGATGGTGGCTGCCTCCCGCTCCTCCTCTAAAAGCCGCCGCTGGAAGGCGGCTAAATGCCCTGGCTCTAGTCTTCTCCCCATGGGATTATCCTCCTCTTTTGGTAAAATAATGCTATTATTTTACCGGAAGACTGCTGGGTTGTAAAATGGGGCGGGGCGGATGGGGGATGGGAAACACTGCGGAGGATTTACCTTGTGTCGCGGCAGAAATTTTTATCCCGCAGGCTGTTGCAGCTGCTTATCCCTTTAATTCCTTCTATACCAAAGCTAACACACAGCTTCACAGGCAAATTATCTGTGAGGCTGTGTGTTTTGTTATCTAATCCATAAAAGTCCGCACTCTTCCCTCTTGCATCCCGTTTCTATTTGCCCAAAAAAATCCTTCCCTAAGCCTCCAAAAACTGCCAAATTCCAGATATGGAAATCCACCAAAAAGCAAGGGTAATTTTGGCCGATTTTCTGTTGGAATAGTCTAACTTTCGGAAAAAATGTTTGTAAAGTCTGCGGATTGAAAAGAAAGCTCCTGAATGCTACAATCATATCACGCCAATAAATTCTATATTTAGACAAATAATTCCATATATGGAAAATTTAGGGGGCGAAAAATTGATTTTTGATAAAGAAAGAGCAACTGCACGCTGTCAAAAACTGGGAAACTACAGCTCCCTGAAGGCCCTACAGATTTTGGAGACCCTCTCCCACAGCCGCAGCTGCTTGGGAATCACCGAGCTGAGCACAGCCACCAACCTTAGCGCCAGCACAATCCATCGGATTCTGCAAGAGCTGGTGGAAACCGGTTACGTGGCAAAAAATGAGGAGCGGAAATACCGTTTGGGGTTTGACGCCATGGCCTTGGGGATGCGGATGCAGGCCTCTGACTTTATGGTAGAGGTAGCGGAAAAGGAGATGCGGCGGCTGAATGACCTTTCCACCGAAACCATCCATCTTATCGCTCTAAATCAGTACCAGGGCATCTACATCGCCAAGCTGGAGGCTAAAAACCAAATCGGCCTGCGCTCCCGTGTGGGGTGGAACCTCCCCCTCCACTGCACCGGCGGGGGGAAGGCGGTTCTAGCCAACCAAAGCGAGGAGTGGCTGCGGGCCTATCTGAAAAACGAGCCTCGCAAGCGTTTTACCGAGCGCACCTTTGTGGAAGAAGCGGCGCTGCTAGAAGAACTGGCACGGATTCGCGCCCAGGGCTACGCCCTGGATAACCGGGAGCACCACGCCGATGTGGTCTGTGTGGCGGCCCCCATCTTCTCCGCCGAGCATAAAGCCCTTTGCGCCATTGGAATTTCTGCGCCAGATTACCGCTTTCCTTTGGATAAGGCTATCTCCCTTGCAGACGAAGTAATGGCTAGCGCCGCAGCGGTGAGCCGCCGCCTTCAGCAGTAATATACAGAAAGGATGTATCCCATGGAATTACAGTATAAGAACCCCCGATACCGCAGCGGCAGGGTGGTAAATGGTTTGACCATGGCAGGACCCAGGGCGCATCTGCGGGGGATGGGTCTTTTGAATGAAGAGCTGGCGAAGCCCTTTATTGGGGTCATCAACACCTTCAATGAAATGCACCCAGGCCATATTCATTTGGATACCTTGGGGCAACTGGTGAAGGATGGCGTTCGGGAAGCCGGGGGCATCCCCTTTGAAATGAGCACCCTTTCCCTCTGCGATGGCTTTGCCCAGGGCCATGTGGGAATGTGCCATGTGCTCCCCAGCCGGGAGCTTATTGCCGATTCCATTGAATGCTACGCCGGAGGGCATCAGTTGGACGGTTTGGTGCTCATCGGGGGATGCGATAAAATCGTTCCCGCCATGGTTATAGCGGCCTTGCGGGTAAACATCCCTGCTATCCTGGTGACCGGAGGTCCTATGATGCCCGCCCAGTACAAGGGGGAATCTTATGCCACCTATCAGCTAAAGGAAATGACAGGTAAACTTCTGCGGGGGGAGCTTAGCCAGGAGGAATACGAGTATATGGAGGGGCTTATGAGTCCCGGCCCCGGCTCCTGTGCCATGATGGGAACAGCGAATTCTATGTCTATTGTGGCAGAAGCCTTGGGTCTCACCATGCCTGGCAGCGGCTGCGCCCACGCGGTGACAGGCAAACGCAAGCGGATTGCCAAAGCCAGCGGTCTGCGGATTGTGAAGCTGGTGGAAGAAAACGTCTGTCCCAGGGATATCGTCACCCAGGAAATGCTGGAGCTGGCGGTGCGTGTGGGGATGAGTGTAGGTGGTTCCACCAACCTTACCCTCCATATACCCGCCATCGCCCACGAAGCAAGGCTCTCTATGCGCCTGGAGGAGATGGGGAAACTTAGCGCCACCACCCCGACTCTTGTGAAATGCAAGCCCTCTGGCCCCCATACCCTGTGGGACCTGGAGCAGGCGGGGGGCGTGGGAGCGGTGCTGCAAGCCTTAGACGGCCTTGTGAATCTGGACCAGATGACAGTGAACGGTCACACCCACCGGGAGAACACTGCGGCAGCGGAATGGAACCGCAAGATTGTGCGGCCAGTGGAAAACGCTTACAGCTCCCAAGGCTCCCTGGTGGTGCTGAAGGGGAACCTTGCCCCGGAGGGGTGCGTAGTGAAGCAAACAGCTGTAGTGGAAAAAATGCGCCGTCACAGCGGCCCGGCCCGCTGCTTTGAATGTGAAGAAGCCGCGGTGGAGGCCATTTTGGAAGGTAGGATACACCATGGGGATGTTCTTATTATCCGTGGAGAGGGACCCCAGGGAGGCCCTGGCATGCGGGAACTCCTCACCTGTACCGCCACCCTTGTGAGCATGGGCTACGCCGAATCGGTGGCTCTGGTAACCGACGGGCGCTTTTCCGGCGCTACCAGGGGACCCTGCATCGGTCATGTCTCCCCAGAGGCCAGCCGCGGTGGTCCCATCGCCGCAGTGCAGAATGGGGACATCATCGAAATTGACATTGACAAGGGGCGGCTGGAGGTGCATTTAAGCGAGAAGGAGCTGCGGGAGCGCTTGGAGGGTCTGGGGGCTTTTGTCCCAAAAGTGACCGAAGGCTATCTGGCCCGCTACGCCCGAAGCGTCTCCCCCGCCAGCCGGGGAGCGGTGCTGGAGTAGCTTATTGCAGGAAGAAACAAAGGAGTTGAGGCTTTGAAGCAGGTGGGCTTGATGAAGGGAATCACTGCACCGCTGCTGACCCCCTTTCAAAGGGATGGTCAGGTGGACTACGCCGGTTACACCCGTCTGGCAAGCTATGTCACCCGTTCGGGCGCCCACGGGGTGTTTGTGGGGGGAACAACGGGGGAATTTGTAAATCTCACTCTCCGGGAGCGGATGGGTCTGCTGGAGGCCGCCCAACGAGGGCTGGAAAAGGAGGCGCGGGTGATGTGCAACATCACCGCCATGAACTTGGAGGATCTGCGGCTTTTGGCGAACCACGCCAGAGAAAGCGGGGTGGACGCGGTCTCGGTGACTGCCCCTTATTACCACCGGTACGACGCCCGCGCTTTGAGGGACTATTTCTGCCAAATTGCGGAACTGGCGAAGGGGTTGCCTCTCTACCTCTATAATATCCCTGGCATGACCGGCAATCCCATCCCCCCGGCGGTATTGGGGGAGGTACTCCAGCGATGTCTCAATGTGGTGGGCCTTAAGGACAGCAGCATGGATCTTATGACGCTGCTGGAGTACCAATGTGCGGCAGAAGGATGCGGTCTGGTGCTTCTCACCGGCAACGACGCCCAGGTACTTACCGCTTTGCAAAGCGGAGCGGATGGCGGGGTAATCGCTATGGCAGGGATTTTTCCAGCTCTTTGCCGTCGCATCTGGGAGGGGTTTTGGGCCAATAATCTGGAGGAAGCCCGCGCCGCCCAAAAAACTGTGCTGAAGCTGCGGGAGCTGGCCCGGCGGGTGATGCCCGTGATGGGCCATAAGGCCATGATGGAGGAGCTGGGATTTCCCATGGGAGCCGCCCGCTTTCCCATGCGGGAATTGACGGAATCGGAGCGACGGACCATCCAGATTGGACTGAAGGAGCTGGGACTGCTCCCGGAAAAAAGGGAGGAATAGGCATGAAATCCAGAATCAACGACCGAATCTGTGCCATCGTCTTTTTGGTGTTTGGGGCTGCCCTGTTTTTCAGCGTCCCTTTCTTTACCGAGGCCGCCAAGTACGATCCCATTGGCAGCCGTTTTTTCCCTTATGCCATCGCGGTCTGCACCCTGGTGGTGGCGGGACTGCTGCTGGCAGATACCTTCTTTGCCCAAAAATACCGGGAAAAAGACTGTCAGGAACCACCCTTCCGGCTCAATATTCGGGATAACCTCCGTACCCTCCTCTTTTGCATTGTGCTGCTGGGCTCCATCCTGCTCATCGAAAAGGTCCATTTTCTGGCAGGGGCCTTTGTAATGCTCACTGCCATGCTGCTCCTCTGCGGGGTAAGAAAGCCCCTGCGGTACGTTATCATCTACAGCTGTGCCGCCATTGCATATTTTGTATTCACCCAATACTTCAACGTCCGAATCTAGAAAGGGGGAAGACGGATGTTTTTAGAAGCAGCTACCCATCTTTTTACCCTCCAAAATTTGCTGCTCCTAAGTCTGGGGGTGGCGGTGGGAATCATCTTCGGCGCCATTCCAGGGCTGTCCTCAGTTATTGGTATCACCCTGCTGCTGCCTATCACCTATTCCCTGGATATCTATTCCAGCCTTTGTGTCCTTATTGGCGTCTATTGCGGCGGGATTTACGGAGGTTCCATCACCGCCATCCTTATTGATACGCCAGGGGCTCCAGCTTCTGCCTGCACCATGATGGACGGCCATCCCATGGCTAAAAACGGCAGGGCCGGGATGGCCCTAAGCATCGCCCTGCGGGCCAGCTTCATCGGCGGCATTGTAAGCGTTCTCCTGCTGGTTCTTTTGGGCCCAACCCTTGCCAGAGCGGCCTTGCAGTTCGGCCCGGCGGAGATGTTCGGCCTTTGCCTCATCGGTCTAACGGTAATTCCCAGCGTGGTGGGAGATAATCCCAAAAAGGGCTTTCTGGCGGCGCTGCTGGGGCTGTTTGTCACCGTCATCGGCGGGGACGCCTTCTCTGGCCTTACCCGGATGACCTTCGGAATCGGCGCCCTGCGGGGCGGCATTAACCTGGCCCCTACGATGATTGGTGTCTTTGCCTTCTCCCAGGTCATCAAAAAGGTGTTCCAGGCGGGGCAGCCCGATTCCACCGCCCAGGACTTCACACGGCAGACCTACCCCTGGCGGAGTCTCTTTTCCCACTGGAAGATGCTGCTGAAATCTATCCTGCTGGGCACCGGCATTGGCGCTATTCCAGGCACCGGTCCCTCCCTGGCGGCCTTTGTGGCCTATAACTCCGCTAAGAACGCCTCGCGGCAGCCAGAAAAATTCGGCACTGGCTGCGAAGAGGGGATCATCGCGCCGGAAAGCGCCAACAACGCGGTAACCGGGGCGGCCTTCATCCCGCTCCTCTCTTTGGGTATCCCTGGAGATACCGCAACGGCGGTGCTGGCGGGGGCCATGACCATTGCCGGGGTGGCCACCGGCCCCACCTTCTACAGCACCAATGGTCCTTTAGCCTATTCCATTATGGGAATACTGCTCCTTGCCAATGTTTTGATGCTGCTCCAGGCCTCTGTGCTCACCAAGGTCTTTGCCCGCATCGCCGTGGTGCCCACCGAAATCCTCTTTCCCGTAGTGGGGGTGTTCTGCATCCTGGGGGCCTATTCTTCCAGCAACTCCATGTTCGATGTTTGGATGATGGTGGTCTTTGGCATGATTGGCTTTTTCATCTTTGATAAATTCGGCATCCCCAAAGCCCCTTTCATCATCGCCCGCATCCTGGGCTCTATGGCAGAGGTGAACCTGCGCCGGGCTTTGCAGATGTCCCCCAACGGAGCCGCCATCTTTTTTACCCGGCCCATCGCCCTGCTCTGTATCGCCATCAGCCTTGCAACCATTTTCTATCCCCTCTGGAAGAACCGGAAAAAGCGTGCGTCTGCACAGTGAAAATTAAAAACAGGAGGCTTGAACCAACATGAAACGATGGATTGCTTTTTTACTCTGTGTTGCCATGACCCTTTCCCTGGCGGCCTGCGCCAAGGACACCCCCGTATCTCCCGCCACCTCCCAGCCTGCCGCCCCCAGCGGCAACAGCGTGGAAGAGCCTGCGGGAACTGATTTCCCCACTGCCCCCATCACCTTGGTGTGTCCCTGGAAGGCTGGCGCCGGCGCGGATACCATCTGCCGGATGTTCGAGAGTATGGGGCAGGAGTACTTTGGGGTTCCCATTGTGGTGGAAAACCAGGATGGCGCCGCCGGAGTAACCGCTACCGTCAACTACCTGAACGGAGCCAAAAACGATGGCTACACTGTGCTTTTTAACAATGGCGGCGTATTCACCAGCAAATCCCTGATGGATGTGGTGGAATACTCCATTGATGACTTCCAGCCTATCTGCGGCATTGTAAAGGATGTCAATGTACTTATTGTCAGCTCCAAGCTGGGGGTCTCCACCTTTGAAGAATTCATCAAAAAGTATTCCGGCACTGGAGAGAGCCTTCTTATTGGCTGCGCCACCGCGGGCATTCCTCACGTCTGCATGGCCCAGCTCTTCCAGCAGGCCAATGTCACCTATACCCAGGTGGCCTATAACGGGGCCTCGGAAATCACCACCGCCCTGCTGGGAGGCCATGTGGATGCTATCTGCATCGGCACCTCGGAGATCGGGGCGGTGAAGGACACAAAGGACGCTGTGATTCTTACCGCTTTTGCGGACAAGACTCCCCAGGTTGCAGGGCTGGAGGATGTCCCTCCTGTCACCAAGTTCGGCTACAATGTGGATACCTGCGTGTGGCGGATGCTGCTGGTGCAGAAAGGCACTCCGGATGAGGTTCTCGATATCCTGTACAACGGTTTCACCAAGATGATCCAGGACCCCCGGTTTGAGAGTTTTGCCACCGAAAATGGCCTGATGATTGACATCAAGACGCCGGAGCAGGTGACAGCGGCTGTCCATGAGGAGCTGGACGCTATGATTCCCGTTTTCGAGGAGCTGAAGCTGGGCCGGTACGCCGACAAATAAAACGGCGGCCCCGCGCCCCCTTTCCGGAAGGAGCGTTTAAAATGGAGCAAAAGAATATCCTGGTCTTTATGAGCGACCAGCACGCCCCAAAGATGTCTAGCTACCTAGGGGGACTGGCCCGCACCCCTACCCTGGAAAATATGGCGGAAAGGGGTATGAGTTTTGACGCCGCCTATACCGCCTGTCCCCTCTGTGTCCCCGCCCGAATGGCGTTCCTCTCTGGACGGCTTCCTTCCCGAACGGGGATTCTGAACAACTTCACCGTGCTGCCAGATACCACCCCCACCATTGCCCACGCATTTTCTGCGGCGGGGTACGAGACGGTGCTGGCGGGCCGGATGCACTTTGTGGGAGAGGACCAGCGCCACGGCTTCCACCACCGTTTGGTGGGAGACATCACCAGCCCGGAGTGGAAGCCCTCCAGGCCGCTGCTGGAAAAGCTGCGGGGCCCCTTCATCAAGTGCTTTGATGAATTGGGCAGCACCCAAATCATTGGCGGTGGCGGCTCCCCGGTGCAGGACTACGACCAGCAGGTGCTCTTCGCCGCTTTGGACTGGCTCTCCCGTCCCCACGAAAAGCCCCAATTTGTAGTGGTGGGCACCTACGGCCCCCACTTCCCCTATGTAGCACCAGAGGAACTATACCGGTACTACCGGGAGCGGGTCTCCCTTCCGGCTGGCTTTCTAAACCCGCCGGACTACCTGGACCCCACTGCCAAAATCCGGCTGGCGCGCTCCTCCAGGGATCCAGAGACCGCTTTGCGGGCCCAGGCCGCCTACTGCGGGATGATTGAGCAGGTGGATGGGTACATCGGAGCTGTCCGCTCCGCCTTCTGGGATTATTGCAAAAGAACCGGGGAAAGCGGGATCTTCCTTTACACCTCCGACCACGGGGACCAGTGCGGAGAGCGGGGCCTCTTTGGCAAGATGTCTTTCTTTGAAAGCTCCGCCCGCATCCCTCTGCTCATAGAGGGGGACGGCATCCCCCAGGGCGTGCGGCGGACCGAACCGGTGAGCCTGCTGGACCTGCTGCCCACCCTATGCGGCCTGGCCCATGCGTCCCCGCCGCCTTGCCAAGACGGGGGAGACATCCTGTCTGGGGAGATTCCTAATGACAGGGCTGTTATCTCGGAGATGTACGGGATTTTCGGCGCGCCGGGAAAATTCCCAGAGGTGGCGTCGATGAACTCCCTCTCCCGAATGGTGAGGAAAGGCCGGTATAAGTACATCACCCGCAGGGGCTTTGAGGACTGGGACCTGCTCTTCGACCTGGAAGAAGACCCTGGTGAAAGCCGGAATATTCTGCCGGAGGAGCCGGAAATCGCCGCCGCCCTAAAAAAGGAGCTGACGGCTTTGCCCGGTCCAGATGAAGTGAAGGAGACACAGCTGGTCAACGCCCAAATCTATGATTTTATGCAGCTGGCCCAGCGTCCCAGCGAAAAGCTGCTGGCGGAATTTTGGACCGGTACAAAACCGGAAAATCTGGAGCTGCCGGTTGTTCAATAAAGGAGGGGACGGAGATGCGGACGGTCAACGTAATGCTCAAGCCGGTCAGCGTGGGAGTCTCCTTTAAAGTCTTTTTTGCATATGCTGCACCCAAGCTGGAGCTAATTTGCAAGGAGCTGGCAACGGGAAAAATTTAAAACGCAAGGCGGCGGGGATTTTTCCCTGCCGCTGCTTAATTTTCCGAAAATAATTCCTACCCCTTCTCCTCCAGCCGTACCGAAAGCATCGTCGCCGCGTTTTTCTCCACGCCGTTTAGGATAAACCCCGCCAGGTCGCAGGCGTAAAGCTCCCCCGCCACCTTCAGGCCCTTTTCCCGGATATATCCTTCCAGGGCGTCATACCCCTCCGAAATATCCCAGCGGCCCCGACAGCAGAGATACAGATAATTTCCCGCAGGCTTCTCCCGGTAGTAAGGGAGGTCCGCCTTCTCCTTGATGCGGATGTAAAGGTGGCTGATGGCAGCGGGGCCGGGCTGCGGGCCGGGAAGATGAATAGCCCCCAGCTGAAAATCGGTTTGCAGCTGGTACTGCTGGCAAAGGGTCCGGCAGCGTTCCAGCACGGCAACCAGCATGTCCTCCCCGGCGGCGGGGGATATTTCCTGCACCAGCTCCTCCACCGGGAGGGCCAGCAGGTGCTCCCGCCGGAACCAGGCTCTGCGGGGGAGCATGTCCGGAGCCGTCCTCAGCTCCAGGTTCCGGACCATGTTGGAAAGTATAAAGTCCATCTTCTCCAGCTTCTGCCGCTCCTCTGCCACTCTTTCTTGCTGGAGCCGCAGCTGGACCAGTATCTCGGCTGTGTCCTGCCTTTGAAGGCAGCGGCGTATCTCCTTTAGGGGCGTCCCAGTCTGCCGGAAAATCGCAATGGCGTAAAAATCGTAAAACTGCCCGGCGTCGTAGTAGAAGTAGTTGTTTTCACCCCGGTGGGCAGGCAATAGCAAACCCAGATCCTTATAATGCCGCAGCGTCTCCTTGGTAGTGCCGCAAAAGGCGGCGAAGGCCCCAGAGGTGAGCCAGCTTTTGGGACGGTCCATAAAAAAATCTACCTCCAAAATGAAAATCCCTCTTGACTGTGTGGTTACCACATCGTATAAGATACCTCCTGGAAGGTATTTTTGCAAGTCCCACCGGCAAAATAAAGGATAATTCAGGAGGATAAGAATATGGAATTTGCGTGCAGCAGCTTTTCGTGGGAAACAAAGGACGGACGGCATCTGCTGGGCCGCACCTACGACCAGTTTGGGGACCTGGCGGCCAACCGTGTAATCGGGGTGCCCCCAGGGGCGGGATGCTCCCCGTCCCTCCACCCAGAGGGAGCAGCACCGTCCGGGCGGTACGCCTACACCGGGATGGCGGTGCTGGGCTTCGGGGAGCCGATTTTGGTGGATGGAGTCAATGCCGCCGGGCTGATGGGGGCGCTTCTCCACTACCCGGAGTACGCGGTTTACCCGAAAAAAGCGGAGCCTGAAAAAACCGCTGTCCACCCCGGCCGTCTTCTGGCCTGGCTCCTCTGCCAGTGCGCCGGGGTCCGGGAGGCGGTGGAGGCCATGAACGCCATCACCCTGGTGGACGAGCCCATCCAAGGCAAGCCTCTGCCGGCCCACTATATTTTAAGCGATAAAACAGGGGAAACGCTCGTCATCGAACCGGATGCCGGCGGCGTTCGTATCCACCGAAACACCATCGGCGTCCTCACCAACAGCCCGGACTACCGGTGGCACCGCACCAACCTGCGGAACTTTGTGGGGGTCACCAACCTGCCCAAGGCCCCCCGCACCATAGCGGGTCACGAGATTCGGGAGTTCGGGGAGCGGTTGGGGGGTGGCACCGGCCTGCCGGGGGATTACTCCTCCCCCTCCCGCTTTGTCCGGATGGCCTTTATGAAGGAATACGCCGTCCGGGGGGAAAACGAAGTGGACGGCGTTTCCCGGATGTTCCGGACCTTCGCCATGGTGGATATCCCGGAGGGTCTCGCCAAGGGGGACCCGGACTACGAGGTATATGAGCAGACCCTTTGCACCAGCGTTCTGTGTGCCGAAAGCGGGCTCTATTACTTCGCCCCCGCCCAAAACCGGCGCATCTCGGCGGTCCGGCTGCTGGAGGCCGGGGCAGAGGCCCGGCACTTCCCCCTGGGGGATACCCAGGACATTCTGTATCGGAACTAGGGGGGATGGCGTTATGAGCAATAAACTGGATTCCTACCATCTGCCGGTAACCGGTAAAAACATCCTGCGCTTCGCCTTCCCCACCATTCTTATGACCGTCTTTAACACCTTCTACACCATGGTGGACGGCCTCTTCGTCTCCAACCTCATCGGTACCGACGCCCTCTCCGCCATCAACCTCACCGCCCCGGCCATCGGCCTTATCACCGCGGTGTCCGGGATGCTTGCCACCGGGGGCAGCGCCGTGGTGATGCGGAAGATGGGGGAACACCGGGAGCAGGAGGCCCGGCAGGACTTTACCCTGCTCATCCTCACCAACGTCATTGTGGGGGCGGTGATGATGCTGCTGGGCTACACCCAGATGGACACCCTATTGGGGAGCATGGGCCTTTCCCCGGAGGTCTTCGCCTACTGCCGCAGCTACCTGGGCCGCTATCTCCTTTTTACCATCCCCATCCTGCTGATGTACAACTTCTCCCTCTATCTCATTGCCGCCGATCGCTCCAAGCTGTCCCTCATCTGCACCATGGCGGGTGGGATAACCAACATCCTGCTGGACTATCTCCTCATTGCGGTGCTGGATATGGGCATCCAGGGGGCAGCTGTTGCCACCGGCCTGGGATACTCCATCACCGCCGTGGTGGGCTTTTGGGTCTTTTGCCGGGGGGATTGCCTGCTCCACTTCCAGAAGCCGGTTTTTCGCGGTGGCGTTTTGTTCCACGCCTCCACCAACGGCCTTTCGGAGCTGGCCACCTCTTTGGTCTCCGGCATCACCACCCTGCTCTTTAACCTGGCGATGCTCCGGTACATAGGGGAGAACGGCGTGGCGGCCATCACCATCATCATGTATGTGCTGATGTTTGTCAGCGCCCTGTTCATCGGCTACTCCTACGGCGTGGCCCCCATGATTAGCTACTACCATGGGGAGGGGAACCATGAAAAGCTGAAAAAGCTCATTCGTTTCAGTCTGCGGTTCATTGCAGGGACCTCGATTCTGTGCACCCTGGTATCGGTTTTGGCCACCGTCCCCCTGGTGAGTATCTTCACCCGGCCGGATAGCCCGGTCCACCAGCTGGCGGTAACAGGCAACCGCCTTTGCTCTTTGGCTCTGCTGTTTGTGGGTCTCAACGTCTTCGCCAGCGGGATGTTCACCGCCCTCTCCAACGGAGTGGTCTCCGCCCTGCTGGCCTTTTCCCGCTCCTTTCTCTTCACCGTGGCCAGCATCCAGCTGATGCCGGTTCTGCTGGGTGGCGTCACCGGCGTGTGGCTGGCCACCCCTGTGGCAGAGCTGCTGGGTACGGTGATGGCGGCAGTTTTGCTGCTGCGATACCGGAAACGGTACGGGTATTAAGGCCGGTTCAGTGGTTCCCTTCCACTGCCGAGGCCAAGATGGTCACCATCGCCATCAGGCAGAGGGCTCCCAGCAGCGCCCCGCTTCCCGGCGCCAGCACCGGCTGGCCGGTCATCGCAGGGGCGGCGGCAAACTGCGCCCAAAGGACCGGGGTAGCCAGCAGCGCGGTAAAGACCCCGTGGAGCAACCTGGCCCGCAGCAAGAGGCCCAAAGCGGGAGGATGCTGCCCAAAACAGGCCGCCAGCTGGCCTATCACCGAAAAGGAGGCAAAGGACAGAAGAAAGGGCAGCACCAGCGCCCCCTGGCCGGGGGGCAATCCCTGGGCCAGGGCGCAGCCGCCGCTCACCTCCAAAAGGCCGGTCCCCAGGCAAACGGCCCCCGCCGGGGTCAGAACCCCGCCGGTGAGGGCAGAGAGTCCCGCTCCCCACCGCTCCAACAGCCCCCACTGGCTTAGGAGCTGCGCCAGGGCGGAAAAGACCAGCACAAAGGCACAGATGGAAAGCATTCCAGCGGTGGCGGAGGAAACCGCCTGGACAAACCCGGCAATGGGGGGGGAGATATCCCCCCTTTCCTTTGCCCGGCCGCAGGCGGATGGGGCGGCGGCAGAGAAGCCGCCCCACAACCGCCCCCGCCAGCAGCTGACAGCCGAACAGGAACAGCCCCCAGC
>WSMP01000031.1 GCA_013316495.1 Angelakisella sp. | reverse complement strand
GTCAGGCGGTTGCGAAAATCCGAGACGATGGCCCCGTTGACGTCCTCTGCCTTGTCGTCCCTCCCGGAAGAGCCCTCCCAGCCGGCGGAGCCGCCGGAAAGCACCGCTCCGATGGAGCCCGCCCCTCCGGTACAGGCTCCGGCGGAGGACGCGCCCGCCATCCCGGACCCTCTGGACCAGGTGCAGGACGAGCCGCAGCCCTCCGCCCCCCTGCCGGAGAGCGAACAGGAAGAAGCCTCCTCCAGCGGGGCCAGCCACTCCGCCTGGAGCGAGGGGGACGACCGGGCCTTTTGGGAGATTCGGGAGGACATGGTGAAAAATGCAGCGGCCTTCCGGGAGGCAAACCCGGACACGGTGGGCTGGCTCTATTTGGGGGAGACCACCATCGATAGTCCGGTGTTCCAAACAGAGGACAACACCTACTACCTGAAGCACAACGACTACAAGGCGGAGGACGTCAACGGGGCCATCGTCTCGGATTTTCGCAACCGCCTGACTGGCCGGGACAGCCAGTCCCAGAATCTGGTCCTTTACGCCCACAGCAAGGATGAAAACCCCGACGGCGGGGTGGAGGCCTCCCATGAGTTTGAGCATTTCACCGAGCTGAAACGCTACCAGAAGAAAGACTACTGCCTTAGCCACCCCTACTTTCTCTTCGCCACCGGGGAGGAGAGCATGGTCTTTGAGGTTTTTGCCGCCTTCCATACCAAGACCAGCTTTGTTTACAATCTCCCGGACCCTTCCCGCACCCAGATGGAAGCCATCCTGGCCGAGGCAAGAAAGAAGAGCCTTTTTGACTTCGGGGTGGAGGTCACCGCCGGTGACCGGATTATGACCCTTTCCACCTGCTGCCGCCGTATCGTCCCCACCTACCCCAACGGCTACCGCTTTGTCGTTATGGGGCGGCTGGTGGAAAAGGGGAGGCCCCTGGAATACCAAAACCGCGCAGTCACCGAAAACCCCACCGCCCTCACCCCCCAAAACATCTACGAATAGAAAAACCGATGAAGAAGCCCCGCTGGAGGGTGGATTTAAGGGCAAAAGCCCCTTGACAAACCCCGTCCCATTCTGATAAAATAGTTCTGCCGCTTGTGCCAGGCTCTAAGTGCGCCCTTTTTGGGGTGCCGCCTTGCGACAGCGAGCCTAACAGAAAGAGGACAAACCATGTACGCGATTTTTGAAACCGGCGGCAAGCAGTACACCGCCACAGCCGGGGACATCCTGTTTGTTGAGAAGCTGGATGCAGAGCCCGGAACCGAAATCACCTTTGATAAGGTCCTCGCCATCGGCGGGGAAGGGGAGACCACCTTCGGCGCACCCTACCTGGAGGGCGCCGGCGTTACCGCCAAGGTGGTGAAGAGCGGCAAGGGGAAGAAGATCACCATCCTTACCTACCGCCCCAAGAAGGATTCCCAGCGGAAGATGGGCCATCGTCAGCCCTACACCAAGGTGGAGATCCTGGCGGTGAACGCCGCTGGTAAGAAGACCGCGAAGAAGGCCGCCGGCAAGAAGGCGGAGAGCGAAACTGCTGAATAAAAGAGAGGTGTTTCGATAATGGCACATAAAAAAGGCGTAGGCTCCACTAAAAACGGCCGCGATTCCGAATCCAAACGCCTCGGCGTAAAGCGGGCGGACGGCCAGCACGTCCTGGCGGGCAATATCCTGGTCCGCCAGCGGGGCACCCATATCCATCCCGGTACCAATGTGGGCATCGGCAGCGATGATACCCTCTTTGCCCTGGTGGACGGGAAGGTAAAGTTCGAGCGCATGGGCAGAGACCGCAAGAAGTGCTCTGTCCATCCCGCCTGACCGAGGCCCAATAACGGAAGCAGCAGATCCCAGGGTTTCACCCCCTGGGATTTTCCCTTTTAGGCGAGTTATAATAAGGAGTAATGATGTTTGTAGATAAAGCGCGAATCACCATCAAGGCCGGGGATGGAGGAAATGGCAAGGTCTCCTTCCACCGGGAAAAATATGTGGCGGCCGGGGGACCGGACGGCGGCGACGGCGGCCGGGGCGGGGACGTCTATTTTGTGGCGGATACCAACCTCAGCAGCCTCATTGATTTTAAGTACCGCAAGCGGTACTTTGCCGGCCGGGGGCAGGATGGAGGCTCCAAACGGTGCTCCGGCAAAACCGGGGAGGACCTGGTGATCCGTGTTCCCAAGGGCACTGTGGTGCGGGAAAGCGGCACCGGCCGGGTTTTGGCCGACCTTTCCGGCACGGAGCCGGTGCTGGTGGCCCACGGGGGCAAGGGGGGATGGGGAAACAGCCACTTTGCCACCGCTACCCGGCAGATTCCCCGGTTTGCCAAGGGGGGATACACCGGGGAGAGCTACGACGTGGAGCTGGAGCTGAAGCTCCTGGCCGATGTGGGGCTGGTGGGCTTCCCCAATGTGGGAAAATCCACCTTGATATCGGTGGTGAGCGCCGCCAAGCCGGAGATTGCCAATTACCACTTCACCACCTTGGTGCCGGTGCTGGGGGTGGTGAAGCTGGGGCCGGAGGAGAGCTTTGTTATGGCGGATATCCCCGGCCTCATCGAGGGGGCCAGCGAAGGGGTGGGCCTGGGCCACGAGTTCCTGCGCCACGTGGACCGCTGCCGCCTGATTGTCCACATTGTGGATGTCTCCGGCTGCGAGGGACGGGATCCAAAGGAGGATTTCCTGGCCATCAACCGGGAGCTGGAGCGGTTCGACCCGGAGCTTGCCCAGCGGCCTATGCTGGTGGCCGCCAATAAATGCGACATCGCCACCGGGGAGCAGGTGGAGGAGCTGCGGCGCTTTGTGACAGAGCAGGGCTATCCCTTCTTTGCCATCTCCGCCGCCGCCCGCCAGGGAACGGACGAGCTGGTAAAGGCCGTTGCCCAGCGGCTCCAGACCCTGCCCCCCATCCGGGAGTATCAGCCGGAGCCGCCGGACCGGGAAAAGCTGCTGGCGGAGGCCGACCCCAACCAGTTCCAGATCCGGGTGGAGGACGGCGTCTATATTGTGGAGGCCGATTGGCTGATGCGGGTGCTGGGAATGGTGGATATGAACGACTACGAATCCCTCCAGTATTTCCAGCGGGTGCTGCGCCTCAGCGGCATCATCGACCGGCTGGAGGAAATGGGCATCCAGGAAGGGGATACGGTAAGTATCCTAAACTTTGAATTTGAGTATCTGCGGTAAGGGGGAGGTTTCCATGACAGCCTTGAACCCCCAAGGGGGGGACCCCCGCCTGCTCAGCCCCCTGGCCCTGGCCTTTGTGGGGGACGGGGTGTATGAGCTGCTGGTCCGGGAGCATCTCCTGGCCCAGGGGAATGCGCCGGTGGGACGGCTCCACAGCCGGACGGTGGAGTTGGTTTCCGCAAACGCCCAGTCCGCCGCCTATGAGCACATTGCCACCCTCCTCACCCCGGAGGAGGAGGCGATTTACCGCCGGGGCCGCAACGCCAATTCCACCCGCTGCCCCAAGCACACTAACCCCGCTGTCTACCGCCGGGCCACCGGGATGGAGGCGCTGTTTGGCTGGCTCTATCTTTCCGGCCAGGTGGAGCGGGCAAACCAGCTGTTTGCCGCTGTTCTGGAAAGCCGGGAGGGGACAGAGGAGGAGCGGTAGCAATAAACCGGAAGGAAAAGATGGCGGCGCCATGCCGCAGGAGGTGCTATGAAGGAAAAGGCAAAGGGTTTTGTGATGGATGTGCTGTGTGACGCCCTGGGGGGAATCATCTTTGCGGTGGGGATAGCCTGCTTTGTGGGCCCTGCTCAGATTGCTCCGGGAGGCGTTTCCGGTCTTTCCATTTTGGTAAATTACCTCACCGGCCTGCCGGTGGGCACGGTGAACCTGGGCTTTAACATCCCCCTTCTGCTGTTGGCCTGGTGCTTTCTGGGCCGGGTCTTCACCCTGCGGACCCTGCGCTCCGTCTTCATCCAGTCGGTGATGATCGACCTGGTCTCCCTCTGGCTCCCCGCCTACACAGGGGAGCGGATTATGGCCGCCCTCTTCGGCGGGGTGGCGGTAGGAGCCGGTTTGGCTCTGGTGTTTATGCGAGGCTCCACCACCGGCGGCACCGACATTGTCTCCCGTCTGATTCAAAGGAAGTACCGGCACTTTTCCATAGGAAAGCTGCTGTTTTTTGTGGATGTGGTGGTGCTGGCCCTTTCGGTGGCGGTGTTCCGGAACATCGAGACCGGCCTTTATGGGATGATTTCCATTTACACCTCCGCCAAGGTGCTGGACGGCATCCTTTACGGCCTGGACACCGGAAAGGTGCTGCTGGTTATCAGCGAGCGCCATCGGGAGATTGCGGACCGGGTGATGGAGCAGCTGGAGCGGGGGGTCACCTTCCTCCAGGGGGCCGGGGCATGGTCGGGGGAGGAAAAGCAGATCCTCCTTTGCGCGGTGCGGGCCAACCAGTGCTTTCGGGTGGAGGAGATTGTCCGCAGCCTGGACCCGGACGCCTTTGTCATCATCCTGGAGGCCAACGAAATCGCCGGGGAGGGATTCCGCCCCATCACCTCGGAGAAGGTGACCTGAGATAAGTGAAAATCTTCCGGGAGCAGGCAGAAACAGCTGCCTGCTTTTCTTTTATAGGAGTGGTCAAACCACGCTTTTTATGCCATTCTGGGCTGCCGCCCAGCCCCGCCTTCTTTTTCTTCTTGCAAAAGAAGAAAAAGAAGCAAAAAGAAGAATGGCAAAAGATTTCCATAACACGCAAATACAACAGGAAAAGCTGCATGGTTTGGCCACTCCCCCCTTTTATCTCCCGGTTGACAGAAATCCCCAGGACTGCTATAGTGAGAGAAAAGCATCGGCAAGGAGTGAGGTCCATGGACGAACAGCTCAGCTTCGCGGATAAATTTGTTTCCCAGCCCCTTCCGGCGCGGCTGCGGCCCCAAAGCATCGAAGAGGTGGTGGGCCAGCAGCACCTTTTGGGAGAGGGAAAGGTGCTGCGGCGGATTATCCAGCAGGATGCTGTCTCCTCCATGATTTTCTGGGGGCCGCCGGGGGTGGGGAAAACCACCCTTGCCCAGGTTATCGCCAACCACACGCAGGCCAAGTTTATCAACTTTTCCGCCGTCACCAGCGGCATCAAGGAGATTCGCGAGGTGATGCGGGAGGCGGAGGAGAACCGCCGCTTCGGGGAAAAGACCATTGTCTTTGTGGATGAGATACACCGCTTCAACAAGGCCCAGCAGGATGCGTTTTTGCCCTTTGTGGAAAAGGGGAGCATTATCCTCATCGGCGCCACTACCGAGAATCCATCCTTCGAGGTCAACGGGGCGCTGCTTTCCCGGTGCAAGGTCTTTGTTCTAAAGGCGTTGGAGGAAGAGGCCCTCACCGGGCTGCTGAAGCGGGCCCTCGCCAGTCCCAAGGGCTTTGGCGGCCAGCATGTGGATATTCCGGAGGAGGTGCTGCGCCTTATTGCGAATTTCGCCAACGGCGACGCCAGGACGGCGCTTTCCACCCTGGAGATGGCGGTCCTCAACGGCGAGGTGGAGGGTACCTCCATTACCGTCACACGGGAGGTGGTGGAGCAGTGCACCTCCCGCAAATCCCTCCTGTACGATAAAAGCGGGGAGGAGCACTACAACCTCATTTCCGCCCTGCACAAATCCATGCGCAATTCCGACCCGGACGCGGCTGTATACTGGCTGGCGCGGATGCTGGAGGCGGGGGAGGACCCGCTGTACATTGCCCGGCGGGTGCTCCGTTTTGCCAGCGAGGATGTGGGGCTGGCGGACCCCCGCGCCCTGGAGATTGCCGTTGCCGCCTACCAGGCTTGCCATTTTATCGGGATGCCGGAGTGTACGGTGCACCTGACCCAGGTGGTGGTTTACCTTTCTGTGGCGCCAAAATCCAACGCCCTGTACCTCGCCTACCAAGGGGCAAAAAAAGACGCTTTGACCCAGCTTTCCGACCCGGTCCCCCTCCACATCCGCAACGGGGTCACCAAGCTGATGCGGGAGGTGGGCTACGGCGCCGGGTATCAGTACGCCCACGATGCCGAGGAGAAGCTCACCGATATGCGGTGCCTGCCCGACAGCCTGCTGGAAAGGGAGTATTACCTTCCCACCACCCAAGGGCTGGAGGGGAGATTCAAAGACCGGTTGGAGCAGATCAAGGCATGGAAGAAGAAGCAAAAAGAAACATGAGTTTCCCTCGGTCCGGGAAAGACGTTCTATAAAAGGAAAGGCGGCGAAGAAGGATGAGTAAAGTTCTTTTAGAGGTTTGCTGCGGCAGCGCGGACGATGTGATACAGGCCCAAAAGGCCGGGGCGGACCGGGTGGAGCTAAATAGCGACCTGTTCCACGGCGGGCTGACCCCCACCCTGGGGGAGCTGATTGTTGCCAAGCGGGAAACCGGCATGAAGATTATGGCGATGGTGCGGCCCAGGGAAGGGGGCTTCTGCTATACCGAGGCGGAGTTTGCCACCGCGGTGGAGGATGCAAAGCTCCTGCTGGCCCACGGGGCGGACGGGCTGGTGTTTGGCTTTTTGCACCAGGATGGGAGCCTGGACGGGGAGCGGACAAAAATACTGGCCGGGCTGGCCCAGGCGGCGGGAAAAGAAAGCGTCTTCCACCGGGCCATCGACGTGGTCCCCGACTGGCGAAAGACGTTGGATCAGCTTATTTCCTTGGGAATCACGCGGGTCCTCACCAGCGGCCAGGAAGCGGATGTATCTTTGGGGACTGGCACCGTTCGGGAGATGATCAGCTATGGGGCGGGGCGCATCCAGATCCTGCCAGGGGCGGGGATCACCGCCCGGAATATGGAGCGAATCATCGCCGAAACCGGGTGCAGCCAGATCCATTTGGCGGCCCATAAGGTCCAGTGGGATAGCTCGGTGAGCAATAACCGGGCTATCTACTACGGCGGCGCCCTCTATCCCCCGGAGGACCGGTTCCAGGTTATTGACAGCGGCTATATTGGCAGCATGGTGGAGCGGCTATTGTAAGGGGACAGAGAGATTTTGTCAATCGCCGCCGAACCGCGCCAGGGGCCTTCCTCTGAAAAAGAGCCGGTGCCGGCAACGCACCTGGCGGCTTTGCTGGCAAGAAAACAGTTGCAAAATTCGCGTTCTGTGGTACAATAAATTTGTAGAACAATGCAGCCGGACGCCGGCTGGAAAAACACACAATGGAGGTACATAGAACCATGGCTAAGGTACAGATTGAAACTTCCGCCCGTCACGTCCACGTCACCCAGGAGACTTTGGAGACCCTCTTTGGCAAGGGCGCCACGCTCACCCCCAAGAAGGACCTCTCCCAGCCTGGGCAGTTCGCCTGCGCCGAGCGCATCGACGTGGTGGGCCCCAAGCGCACCCTCTCCGGCGTTTCCATCCTGGGCCCCTGCCGCAAAGCGGACCAGGTGGAGATTTCCCTCACCGATGCCCGGAGCATCGGTGTGGCCGCTCCCGTCCGGGAATCCGGCGACGTGGCTGGCACCCCTGGCTGCAAGCTGGTGGGTCCCTGCGGCGAGGTGGAGATTAAAGAGGGCGTCATCGCTGCCAAGCGCCACATCCACACCACCCCGGAGGATGCCACCACTATGGGTGTTGCCGATAAGGAGATCGTCTCCCTGAAGGTGGAGACTGCCGACCGCACCACCATCTTTGGCGATGTGGTGGTCCGGGTCTCTCCCAGCTTTGCCACCTACGCCCACTTCGATACCGACGAGGCCAACGCCGCCGGGATGTCCGGTGTGGTCTTCGGCGAGATCATCAAGGGGTAAAGGCCGGTTCGACTGGGCAAATAGAAGATGTTATCCTGTTTTCCGGGGGGCAGAAGGCTTTTGCCCCGGCGGGAAAGGTGTGAAAGAGGGGCCAAAGGGTCCCTCTTTTTCTTTGCCCGCGGCCCTTGTTTCCGGCTGGAAAATCGGTTATACTATACAAAGGAAATTTTTGGCCCCAGGCCGCAAGGAGAACTGCCATGAATAGATTGCCTACAACGCCCCATTGATAGAATGGCGCCGCTCCGCCAAACCGAAAGAAACGAGGAGAAAAGGATGAAGATTCACGAGATTCGGGAGGTTCCCCGGTATCTGCGGCAACGGGCCCGGATGCCCATTGCCCGGTTCGAGCTGGTAAGCTCCCTGGATGAGGAGCTGCTTTCTGTCGCCCTGAACGATGTGGTGCTGCTGGACCCGGAGGACACCATGGAGGAAGTGAAGGAGCGGGCCGCCCAGCTGGCCCGATTCCAGGAGAAGGGCCTTCTCACCATCCGGTACGACATCCACTATGCCGACGGGGACCTGATGGACCTTTACGAAAACAGCAACCTTTTTAATGAGCTGTGGGTCCTTTCTCAGCAGGGGAGAGGGAAGGAAGGCTTCCTCTTCGACCATGCCCAGGTGCGGATGGGTCTCATCATCCTGACACAAAAGGGCCGGGACCTCTTCGGTGTTTTGGAGCCGGGTGCCATCCGGTTCTAAGTTCTAGGAGAAGAGCCTGTTATGAAGCTGAAAGGGAAACCCAGAAAGGCGCGGCTGGTGGGCAATCTGCTGCTCCTCGCCAGTCTTTTGCTCCTGCTCCTGCAGGGCACCTTTTTAAACCTGTCCGACGCCGGTATGGCCGCTGTCGCCGTGCTGGCCTTTGCCCTGCTCATCGCTGCACTGGTCTTTCTCCTTTTCTGGCGTTGCCCCTGCTGCGGCCGGGGGCTGCCGGGAACGCTGGGGCTGGAATACTGCCCCCGCTGCGGCGGCGCCATCGAAGACGACCCGTAATCCCAAAAGAAAACAACAGCCCCTTGGCTGTTTTGGAGGTATTATACATTTGGCTGACTTAAAACAGGAAATACAGCGGCGAAGGACCTTCGCCATCATCTCCCACCCGGACGCGGGCAAAACCACCCTCACCGAAAAGTTCCTGCTCTATGGCGGGGCCATCGCTCTGGCCGGCTCGGTGAAGGGCAAGAAGGCCGCCCGCCATGCCGTTTCCGACTGGATGGAGATTGAAAAACAGCGTGGCATCTCGGTGACCTCCTCCGCCATGCAGTTTAATTACAACGGTTTTTGCATCAACATCCTGGATACCCCTGGGCACCAGGATTTTTCGGAAGACACCTACCGCACCCTGATGGCGGCGGATTCCGCCGTCATGGTCATCGACGCGGCCAAGGGGGTGGAGCCCCAGACCCGCAAGCTCTTCAAGGTCTGCGTGATGCGGGATATTCCCATCTTCACCTTCATCAACAAGATGGACCGGGAGGCCCGCAGCCCCTTTGAGCTGATGGAGGAGATTGAGCAGGAGCTGGGCATCGGCACCTATCCGGTGAACTGGCCCATCGGCTGCGGCAAGGAGTTCAAGGGGGTCTACGACCGCACCCGGCGGGAGATCATCTCCTTTGAGGACAGCGGCATGGCCAGCAATGCCCACAAGGTCCAGGCCACCGAAATCCCCCTGGGGGATCCCCGTCTGGACCAGGTGCTGGGGCAGGAGCTGCACCGGACCCTGGCGGACGATATTGAGCTGCTGGATGGAGCCAGCTACGAATTTGACCTTGAGAAGGTCCGCCACGGAAAGCTCTCCCCGGTTTTCTTCGGCTCGGCCCTCACCAACTTTGGGGTGGAGCCCTTCCTGGAGGAGTTTTTGCGGATGACCACCCCGCCCCTGGCGCGTCAATCCAGCCAGGGGAATATCGACCCCTTTTCCCCGGATTTTTCCGCCTTTGTCTTTAAAATCCAGGCCAACATGAACAAGGCCCACCGGGACCGCATCGCCTTTATTCGCATCTGCTCCGGCCGGTTCGAAAAGGGGATGGAGGTTTACCACGTCCAGGGGGGCAAAAAGGTGAAGCTGGCCCAGCCCCAGCAGCTGATGGCCCAGGAGCGGGAGATGGTGGAGGAGGCCTACGCCGGGGACATCATCGGCCTCTTTGACCCCGGCATCTTCTCCATTGGGGATACCCTTTGCGGGGGAAGCGGGCGGTTCCAGTTCGGCGGCATCCCCACCTTTGCCCCGGAGCACTTCGCCAGGGTGCGTCAGGTGGACACCCTTAAGCGCAAGCAGTTTGTCAAGGGCATCACCCAAATCGCCCAGGAGGGCGCCATCCAGATGTTCCATGAGCCGGAATCCGGTATGGAGGAAATCATCGTAGGGGTGGTGGGGGTGCTCCAGTTCGAGGTACTGGAATACCGCCTGCGCAACGAATACAATGTGGAAATCCGCCGGGAGGACCTGCCTTACCAGTACCTGCGATGGATTGAAAACGACGAGGAGGGCTTTGAGCCCAAAAAGCTGATTCTCTCCTCCGATACCAAGATTGTCCAGGACTTCCGGGACCGGAAGCTCCTTCTCTTCACCAGCGGGTGGAACATCACCTGGGCCACCGACAAAAACCCCGGCCTGCGCCTGGCGGATTTCAGCACGGCGGAGTAAAGGGGACGCTTGCCCAATCCCTACAGAAAGCAGCTGCGGAGATTTCTCTGCGGCTGCTTTTCGTCTGCAAAACCTTCCCAAGAGGGGCCCTATGGCCCAAACACCCCTCCCCCTGTGTCAAAACTTGCAAAATCCGCATAGGATGGCGCAAAACGTCCTGCATGTGGAGGAGGGTTCTTTATGGCGAAGGTTTTTCGATACTTCCTGGGGGCCAACAGTCCCCAGGGATATATATCCCGGTTTGACCAGCTGGGGGAGGCGGGGGCCTGGCGGCGGTGGGTGGTGACCGGAGGCTCCGTCCAGGGGAGGGCCGCCCTGATTGCCCAGGCACAAAAGCGCCTGGTTCCCCGGTGCGCAGAGGTGGAGGAGATTCGTTCCACCGGCGACCCTAAAAGGGTGGAGGGGCTGATTCTGCCGGAGCACCGCATTGCCATCGCCGACGGTGGGCCGCCCCATTTCCTGCGACCCCAGTGCCCCGGCGCCTATGAGCGGATAGTCTCCCTTTGGGAGTGCCTGGACCAGGATACCCTTTACAGAGCGCGGGAGGAGCTGCTGGCCCTTGGGGAGGAGGAAAAGCGGCTTTGGAAGGATGCCAGGGGGTACCTCTACGCCGCCGGAGCCTTGGCGGGGGACCTGGCTTCGGTGGGGAGCGCCGCCATGAACCGGGGGAAGGTGCTGGCCTATGCCAGAGGCGCGGCCCTTCGGGAGTTCCCCCACCCCCTCCCTGGGGGGAAGCGGGGAAGGGAGCAGGTGCGGTTTCTCTCCGCCCTCACCGGGGAGGGGATGGTGCTCCTTCGGGAGACGGTGGCTGCCGCCGCGCCCCGGACCATCGCCATCGAGGACAGCTGGGGAGCTGCCGCCAACGCCCTGCTGGAGTCCCTCCGGGAGCTGGCCCTGGAGTCCGGGGTGGATGTGCTGGTCTGCCGCTGCCCCCTTTTCCCCTTCACCAAGATCGACCATCTGCTTCTGCCGCAGCTGGGGCTGGGCTTTGTCACCCTGAACCGCGCCACCGCCAGCGCCCTGGAGGAGCTTTGCGAGCGCACCATCCACGCCAGCCGCTTCTGCGATGGAAGCATCCTCCGGGAGCGCCGGGCCAGAAGCAGCTTTCTGCGGAAGGCCGCCGCGGGGATGCTGGAGCAGGCGGGAGTCCTCCTGGCCCAGGCCGAGGAGGTCCGGGGCCGCCTGGACGGGATTTATCACGCCGCAATGGACCAGGAAGCCGCTGGAAAGATTGCCCGGCAGGTGGCGGAGGAGATGGAACGGGCTGCCCGGTAGTGCGGGAGGCCCCGTCTTGACAAAGGGACGGCGGCCCCCCATAATAGGGGAAGGAAAAAGCGGGGAGGCAGAAACATGGCGGAAAGGAAAATCACCATCCGGAGGGTGATGGCGGGGGAGCGGGAGATTTCCTATCAGCTGGAGCGCAAGGCGGTGAAGAACCTGAACCTGCGGGTGCGGGAGGACGGCAGCGTCTACGCCTCCGCCCCCAGACGAGTGTCAGCGGCGGAGATAGACGCCTTTGTTGCCAGCCGGGGGGCCTTTATCCTCCAGGCGGTGGCGCGGATGGAGGAGCGGCAGCGGCGGCGGGCCCTGCTGGAGCAGAGGGAGCAGCTGCGAATTCTGGGGGAGGAGCGGCCCCTTGTCCTCCGCCGGGGGGACAAGCTAGCGCTTTTCCAGGAGGGGGAGGGGTTCATCCTACAGGTAAAGGAGCCGGACGATCCCGTCCAGCGGCAAAAGGGACTGGAGAGGGGGCTGGACTATCTCTGCCAGGAGATTTTCCAGGGAATGCTGGAGGAGCTGTACCCCCTGGCGGCAAAGCAGGGGGCGGCAAAGCCCCTTCTGCGCATCCGGCGGATGAAAAGCCGGTGGGGCTCCTGCCTGCCGGGGAAGGGAATTATCACCCTGAATAAGCGCCTCCTGGAGGCCCCCAGGGGGTGTATCCAGTATGTCATCCTCCACGAGCTTTGCCACCTGATCCACCCGGACCACTCCAAGCGGTTTTACGGTCTCCTTGCCGCCTGGATGCCGGATTGGAAGGAATGGAAGACCCGCCTGGAGGAAACCGTCCTCCTTTGAGCAAAAAATTTCCCCCCTCCTGTAAGATTGCCCGGATAATCTCCGTACAGACTGGTGAAGGGAGGTGAAGGGGTATGGAGCCGGAAGAGCTGGAGGCCCTCACCGACGAGGAGTTGGATGGCCGGTGCCGCCCGGCGGCGCTGGCGGTTGCCCGTACCCTGCTGCGCAACCTGCCCCAGGAGGAGGCGGAGGAATGCGCCAACGATGTGATGCTGCGGCTGCTCACCCACCGGGAGCGGTATGAGCCCAGCCGGGGCTCGCTGCTCACCTATGTCCGGGTGATGGCCCGCACCGAGGCCCTTTCCCGCCTGCGGCGGTGGAACAGCCGCCCCTTGACCCTCCCCCTGGAGGAGGAGCTGTACCTCACCGGCGGGCCGGAGGAGTACATCGGGGACATTGTGGAGGGGATGGTGGAGAGCCTTTCCCAACGGGAACGCGCCCTCTTCACCCTGCGCTTTCTTTACGGGATGGAGAGCCGGGAGCTGGCCCGCCGCCTGGGGATGACCAGGGGCGGGGTGGATGTGGCCCTTTTGCGGCTGCGCCGGAAGCTGAAGAAGCAGTTGGCCCAGCAGGGCATCCAGGTGGAAGGAGGATGAGGAGGATGGAAAAGAGGAGTTTAACCCAGTGCCTTTCAGAGGAGACGGTGACCCGTCTCACCGAAGAAGCCTTTGCCTTCCCCGTCCAAAGCCGGGAGAAGAAAATTATCCGGCTGCTGCCCCTGGCTGCCTGCCTGGCCCTGGTGGTGATGGCCGCCCATTTTGACACCGTCTACGCCGCTGTCTGGGAGCTTCTCTACTTCCTCCCTGGCAGCGGGGCGGTGAGGGAGGAGAGCATCCC
>WSMP01000030.1 GCA_013316495.1 Angelakisella sp. | reverse complement strand
GGGGAAACCACCCTCTACCAGATTCCGGTGGGGGCGGAGGTCATCACCCTCACCGGGGCCAGCCGGGGGTTTAACAGCCTTTCCACCGAGCTGCTGGTGACCATCACTCTCCGGGAGGACGGGGAGACCCCCGCCCAGGTGCAGGTCCTGCAAGCCTTATCGTAAGGGAGGAGCATTTGCTATGGAGCATATCATCCAGATGGAGGGCATCAACAAATACTACAAAATGGGGGCGGAGAGCCTCCATGCCCTGCGGGAGGTAAACCTGACGGTGGAGCGGGGGGAGTTCTTGGCTATTTTGGGACCCTCCGGCTCCGGAAAGTCCACCCTTATGAACATTGTCGGCTGTATGGATACCGCCGATACCGGCAGCTACCAGCTGGACGGCGCGGAAATCAGCGCCATGAAGGACGACCAGCTGACCCAGGTGCGCAATGAAAAAATCGGCTTCATCTTCCAAAAGTACCAGCTTATCCCCCGGTACACCGTGCTGCAAAATATCTGTATGCCAGTGCTTATCCGGGGCAGCAGCCGCCGGGAGGCGGAGGAGCAGTGTATGGAGACCATCCGCCTGCTGGGCCTGGGGGAACGGGTCACCCACAAGCCCAGCGAGCTTTCCGGCGGCCAGCAGCAGCGGGTGGCCATCGCCAGGGCGCTGGTGGGGCGGCCCAGCATCCTCCTGGCAGACGAGCCCACCGGGGCGCTGGATTCCGCCACCGGCCGGGAGGTGCTGGAGCTGTTTGTGGAGCTCAACGGCCTGGGGAACACCATTGTGATGATTACCCACGATGAAAAGGTGGCCCGGTACGCCCACCGGGTGGTGCGAATTGTGGATGGGGAGCTGCACAGCTGAACACAAACCGGGACGGTATCCGAAAGGGTGCCGTTTTTTGCTGTAGGGAAAAGGGAGGCCGGTGGTTGGATTTTCCTGTTGACAAATGGAAGGAAAAGGGGTAGAATAAGTAAAGAACAAACGTTCAAAATCCTGCTGAAAGGGGGCCGCCCAGGTGGAGCTGATGGAAAAGCTGGAAATCCTTTCCGACGCCGCCAAATACGACGCGGCCTGTACCTCCAGCGGCAGCAGCCGCAGCACCCCGGCAGGGGGGATTGGCAACTGCTTTACCGCCGGGCTTTGCCACAGCTTTGCCGCCGACGGGCGGTGCATCTCCCTCCTAAAGGTGCTGATGACCAACTACTGTGTCTATGACTGCCGGTACTGCATCAACCGCCGCTCCAACGACGTGCCCCGCGCCGCCTTCACTCCCCAGGAGCTGGCGGACCTTACCATCCAGTTCTACCGCCGCAATTATATTGAGGGGCTGTTTCTTTCCTCCGGCGTGATGAGGGACGCCGACCACACCTCGGAGCGGATGCTGCGGGTGCTGGAGATTCTCCGGCAGGAGTACCGCTTTGGGGGATATATCCACGTCAAGGCTATCCCCGGCGCCGACGAGGCCCTCACCCGGCGGCTGGCGCTTCTGGCGGACCGCATCAGCGTCAACATCGAAATGCCCAGCAGCCAAAGCTTATCCCGCCTCTGCCCGGAAAAAACCAAGTCCTCCATCCTGGGCCCCATGGGCTTTATCCGGGATGGCATCCGGGAAAATAGCACCGATCTTGTCCGGTACCGCCACGCCCCCCAGTTTGCCCCGGCGGGGCAAAGCACCCAGATGATTGTGGGGGCCACCCCGGAAAGTGATTTGACTATCCTGCGGCTGACCCAGGGGCTGTACAAAAAGTACCAGCTGAAGCGGGTCTTCTTTTCCGCCTATGTGCCGGTGGTGCAGGACGCCCTGCTGCCCGCCGGGAGCAAGCCCCCCTTGCTGCGGGAGCACCGCCTCTACCAGGCGGACTGGCTGCTGCGGTTCTACGGCTTCGCCGCGGAGGAGCTGCTGGACGAGGAGCACCCCTCCTTCAGCCCCTATGTGGACCCCAAGTGCAACTGGGCGTTAAACCATCTGGAGCAGTTCCCGGTGGAGGTGAACACCGCCCCCTATGAAACGCTGCTGCGGGTGCCGGGCATTGGGGTGAAGAGCGCCCAGCGGATTCTTACCGCCCGGCGCCACAGCCGGCTGGACTGGCCGCACCTGCGGAAGATTGGCGTGGTGCTGAAACGGGCCCAGTATTTTCTCCTTTGCGGCGGCAAGGCCCCGGAGGGGCTGCGGGTGACCCAGGACGGGGTGCTGCGGGCCCTTATCTCCCAAAAGGACCAGGAGCTGCTGGCGGCCCAGCACCCCCAGGGGGAGCAGCTCTCCCTTTTCGGGCCAAGCCAGGAACAACTTACCAGAGAGGACGTGATGCAATGTCTGACCGGGCAAATTTGATTTACCGCTACGATGGGAGCCTGCCGGGGCTTCTCTGCTGTGTTTTTGAAAGCTGCCGCACCGGACGGCTGCCCCTGGATATTTGGGAGGAGGGGGAGCCCAGCACCTCCCTGGCTCCGGAATTGACCATCCCCGCCGACCGGGAGGAGGCCGCCCAGGTGTGGCGCAAGCTGCGGCAGCTCTCCCACGAGGCCGCCCGTTGGACCGAGGTGGCTTTTCTCTCCGGAGCGGAGGACAAGGCCTTGGCCCTCCACGACTTTCTCTGCGAGGCCTTCCGCCGGGGACGGGGCATCGCCGGTTATTTGGGGGATCCGGTGGTGGCCAGGGCCTTCCAGCTCCAGCGGCAGGTTCACAACGAGGCCCACTTGCTCCTGGAATTTTTGCGGTTTGAGGAGCGCCAGGGGGTGCTGGCGGCCCGCATCGAGCCCAAGGCATTTGTTCTGCCCCTGATGGGCGGACACTTTGCGGCCCGTTTTCCGGGGGAGACCTTCCTCATCCACGATGTGGCCCACGGGGCGGTGCTGCTCCACCAAAGGGGACGGATGGAAATCCAGCCCCTGGAGGACCTGGTGCTGGCCGCTCCCTCCCCTGGGGAAGAGCAGTTTCAAGAGCTGTGGCGGCGGTACTACGATACCATCGCCATCCAGGAGCGGCTGAACCCCAAATGCCGCATGAACCACTGCCCCAAGCGCTTTTGGAACCATATGCTGGAGATGCCGGGGGCAAGGCCCCCAAAGCGCCTGGAGGGCCCCAGCTCCCAGGGGGAAAAGCTGCCGGTAAAAGGCCGCCCCCTTCTTTCCAGGGCGGCGGGGCAATAAATTCGCTTCTAAAAGCCAAAAAGCAGGACCAAGCAAGGCCCTGCTTTTTTGTTTAGAACCTGTATTCACAACCGGACAATGCAGGCAGGGCGATGGACGGTTGTGAATACAGGTTCTTATACTGGGCTGCGGGAGTGGTCGATTTGGTCCCGAATGGCCTGCATCTGGAGGTCCAAAAGCTCGATGGAATCGGCGCAGGTCTTCAGCTGCCGGACAATGCTGTCGGCGTTGTCCACATCCCGCTTGTATTTCAGCTTGTGTTCCAGGCTGGCCCAGAAGTCCATGGCGATGGTGCGAAACTGCACCTCCACCTTCATGTGCTTCTTTTCATTGGAAAGATAGATGGGCACCGCCAAAATCAGGTGAAGGCTCCGGTAGCCATTGGGCTTGGGATTTTGGATATAGTCCTTTTTCCGCAGCAGCAGGATGTCGTCCTGGGTGGTGATAAGCTCCGCCAGGCGGTAAATATCGTCCGGAAAGGAGCAGATGACCCGCAGCCCCGCCACGTCGGTGAGGTTTTCCCGGATGCTCTCCACCGTGAGGGGGATTCCCCGTCGCCCCAGCTTTTCATAGATGCTGGTGAGGGACTTGAGGCGGCTTTTGATGGACTCGAAGGGGTTGCGGTTGTAGGCGTGGGAAAAATCGGCGTTAAGCACCTGGAGCCGGGTTTCCATCTCCATGATGGCGGCGCGGTATTCCACCATCAGGCGGTTGAAGGCCTCGGTGGTCTTCAGCTGCTCCGCCTGCATCTGGATAATTCGCTTTTGCTCCTTCAGGGTCTCCGCCTGCTCCTCTACCGTCTGCTCAAGATGTTTTTTGTAGCCAAACAGGGTGATGGAGTTGCGGACCCGGTTTTTGACGATGGAGCTTTCAAAGGGCTTGTGGATAAAGTCGGAGACCCCCAGCTCGAAGCAGCGGTTTTCCACCTCCGGGGAGTATTCCCCGCTGATGATAAGCACCGGGATATGCTGGGTCCAGTGGTGGCGGCGCATCTCCTCCAGGACGGCAAAGCCGCTCATCCGGGGCATGTTCAGGTCCAGCAGCAGGGCCGCCATGCTGTGCCCCTCCTCCCGGAGCCTGCGCAGAGCCTGCTCCCCGTCCTCCACCGTATCCACCAAATATTCGTCCGCCAGCAGTTCCCGCAGCAGCTCCCGGTTCAGGGCCGCGTCGTCTACCACCAAAATCTTCTGCACCGTGCTCCCTCCCTGTGCCCCCTCCATCTAAAAACAGGGGCAACTTTCCCATTATCATCTATTATAGCATATTCGGCGGAAATTGCCAGAATCTTGCCGAATTTTTTTGTCTTTCCAGGATATTTGACGAAACAAGATGGAAATACGCCCTTTGTCTGCCGGAATTCAAAAAAACTTCATACTTTTGGAACGCTGGAGGAACTCCCCCGGTGTTTTGGAGGAACAGCTGCCGCTGTATCATGAAAGCCAAGGGGCGGCTGTGGCCGCCGGAAGATGAAATTTTGGAGGCGTATGGCAATGTATTTTGAGACGATTGCGAAGATTGTTGCAGAGCGGGTGGGGTGCGACCCCGCCACGGTGAAGCCGGAAAGCAAGTTTTCCGACCTGGGCATTGATTCCCTGGACACGGTGGACCTGCTGATGAACCTGGAGGACGAAATTGGCATTGAGATTGAGCTGGACCAGAAGGTGGAGACCATTGATGACCTGGACCGCTTTATCCAAAGCAAGCGGGGGTAAGAAGATGCTCCGGTCTGAAATCTGTGAGCGGCTGGGGATTCGCTACCCCATCTTCCAGGGTGGGATGGCCTGGATTGCCGACGGACGGCTGGCTGCCGCCGTGTCCGAGGGAGGCGGCCTGGGCATCATCGCGGCGGGGAATGCCCCTGCCGCCTATGTCCAGGAGCAGCTGCGCCTGGCCCGCTCCCTGACCCAAAAGCCCATCGGCGTCAACATCATGCTTCTAAGCCCCTATGCCGGCGAGGTCGCCCAGGTGGTGGCGGAGGAAAGGGCACAGGTGGTGACCACCGGCGCCGGAAATCCCGCCAAATACATGGAAAGCTGGAAGCAGGCCGGTATCCAGGTAGTTCCGGTGGTGGCCTCGGTGGCCATGGCAAAGCGGATGAGCCGCCTGGGGGCCGCCGCCCTCATTGCTGAGGGCGGGGAGAGCGGCGGCCATGTGGGGGAACTGACCACCATGGCGCTGGTGCCCCAGGTGCGGGACGCCACCACCCTGCCGGTTATCGCCGCCGGTGGCATCGCCGACGGCCGGGGGATGGCCGCTGCCCTGATGCTGGGGGCCTGCGGGGTCCAGATGGGGACCCGGTTCCTTTGCGCGGAGGAATGCTCCGTTCACCCAGTCTATAAGGAGAAGATTCTGGCGGCAGGGGACCTGTGCACCATGGTCACCGGCAAGCGGCTGGGGCACCCGGTGCGCAGCCTGCGCACCCCCTTCGCCCGCAGCTACATGCAGGCGGAGTACGGCGGGATGCCGGACCAGGAGCTGGAGGCCCTGGGAACCGGGGCCTTGCGCCTGGCTGCCCAGGAGGGAGACGGTGAAAAAGGCTGCTTCCTGGCGGGACAGATTGCCGCCCTGGTGAAGAAGGAACAGCCTGCCGCCCAAATCCTCCGGGAGGTGGCGGAAGAGGCGGAGATTATCCTAAGGGAGGCGTCAAAGTGGGTAAGCTAGCCTTTGTTTTCTCCGGCCAGGGGGACCAGTACCCCGGTATGGGCCGGGAGGCGGCAGAAAAATACAGCGCCGCCGCCGGGGTCTACGAGATGTGCGATCGGCTCCGGCCTGGAACCTCCGCCCAGTGCTTTGGGGGCCGGGAGGAGGAGCTGCGGGAGACGAAGAACACCCAGCCCTGCCTCTTCGCCACCGAGCTGGCGCTGGCGGCGGTGCTGGAGGAAAGGGGAGTGCATCCCGCCATGGCGGCAGGCTTCTCCCTGGGGGAGGTGGCCGCAGCGGCCTTCTGCGGGGTGATGGACTGGGAGACCGGTTTTTCCCTGGTGTGCCGGCGGGGGGAACTGATGCAGCGGGAGGCGGAGCGGTTCGAAACCGCCATGGCTGCCGTCCTGAAGCTCCCGGCCCAGGAGGTGGAGCGCCTCTGCGGCCAGTTTTCGCAGCTGTACCCGGTGAACTACAACTGCCCTGGACAGACCACCGTCTCCGGGCTGGCGGAAAGGATGCCCGATTTCTTCGCGGCGGTGAAGGCCGCCGGGGGCAAGGCGGTTCCGCTGGCGGTGAAGGGGGCCTTTCACTCCCCCTTCATGAAGGAGGCGGCCAAGGATTTCGCCGCCGTGCTGGCAAAGGCGGAGCTTCGTCCCGGCAGCATTCCCCTCTATGGAAACCTCACCGCCCGCCCCTACCAGGAGGAACCGGCGGAGCTTTTGGCCCGGCAGATTTGCAGTCCCGTGCGGTGGGAAGAGAGCATCCGGAACATGATTGCAGAGGGGGCGGATACCTTTGTGGAGATTGGACCCGGCAGGAGCCTCACCGGCATGATCCGCCGCATTGACAGCGGGGTAACAGCCAAAACCGCAATGGAATACCTGGCGGAGGTGGAAGGATGCTGAAAGGGAAAACAGCCATTGTCACCGGGGCCTCGCGGGGGATTGGCAGGGCCATCGCCCTGGAGCTGGCCTCCCAGGGGACCAATATTGCGGCCATCTGTGTGGGGAACTCCGCCAGTGCAGAAAAAGTTTGTATGGAGTGCCGGGAGCAGTTTGGCGTAAGGGCCCAAGCCTACCGCTGCGATGTCTCCTCCTACGGGGAGGCAAAGGAGGTAACCGCCCAAATTCGCAAGGAGTTTGGCACGGTCCAAATTCTGGTGAACAACGCCGGCATCACGCGGGATGGTCTTCTGGCAATGATGAAGGAAGAGGACTTTGACGCGGTGCTGAACACCAACCTGAAGGGCGCCTTCAACATGATTCGCCACTGCACCGGCCTCTTCCTGCGGGCAAAGGAGGGGTGTATTGTCAACATCACCTCGGTGGTGGGGATGATGGGCAACGCGGGGCAGTGCAACTACGCCGCCTCCAAAGCGGGGCTTATCGGCCTCACCAAATCGGTAGCCAGGGAGCTGGCCCCCAAGGGCATCCGGTGCAACGCCATCGCCCCCGGTTTTATCGCCACCGATATGACCAGGGGGCAGGGGGAAAACCCGATGCTGGCGCAGATTCCCTTGGGACGGATGGGGGCGCCGGAGGAGGTGGCCCAAGCGGCGGCCTTCCTGGCCCAAGCGGCCTACATCACCGGCGAGGTGCTGCGGGTGGACGGCGGCATCGCCATGTGAGGCAGTAACTGGCATGGGGGAAAGAAAGCCCCCGTGTTTAAGGGTAAGCAGGAAAGCGGCAGAGATCACAAAGGCCAGGCCCCAGGGCAAAAGACGGCCGGCGCAAACAGACACCACAAGCCATAGGAGGTACAGCCATGAGCGAAAACAGGAGAGTTGTAGTCACCGGGCTGGGGGCGGTCACTCCCCTAGGGAACACCGTCCGGGAGACCTGGGAGGGGATGAAGGCCGGTAAAAACGGCATCGGTCCCATCACCCAATTTGACCCGGCAGGATATAAGGCGGCCTTGGCGGCGGAGGTCCGGGGCTTCGATCCCCACCGGTACCTGGAGCCCAACGAGGTGCTGCGCACCGACCGCTACGCCCAGCTGGCGGTGGCGGCGGCCCAAGAGGCGGCGGAGGAAAGCGGCATCCAGGGGAAGGTGGCCCCGGAGCGGCTGGCGGTGCTCTTTGGCAGCGGCATCGGCGGCATCGGCACCTTCGAGCGGGAGTATAAAAAGCTCCTGGAAAAGGGGCCCCGCCGGGTTTCCCCCCTCTTTGTACCCATGATGATTGCCAATATGGCGGCGGGGCTTATTGCCATCCGCCACAACTGCCAGGGCCCCGCCATGCCGGCGGTGACCGCCTGCGCATCCGGCTCCAACGCCATTGGGGAGGCGCTGCGGCTCATTCGCCATGGCTATGCCGACGCCGTTATCACCGGCGGGGCGGAAGCGGCTGTGAACCCCTCCAGCATTGCGGGCTTTGTGAATATGCAGGCTCTTTCCACCGCCAGCGAGCCCGACAGCGCCTCCCTGCCCTTCGATAAGCGCCGGAGCGGTTTTGTCATCGGGGAGGGGGCGGCTGCCCTGGTGCTGGAGGAATACAGCCATGCCAAGGCCAGGGGGGCCAGGATTTACGGGGAGGTGTGCGGCTATGGCTCCACCTGTGACGCTTACCACATCACCGCCCCCCACCCGGAGGCCCAAGGCGCTGCCCGCGCCATGAGCCAGGCGCTGGAGGAAGGGGGATATACCGAGAAGGACATCGTCTATATCAATGCCCACGGCACCGGTACCCCCATGAACGACGTGGTGGAGACAGCCGCCATCAAAAAGGCCCTGGGGGAGGAGGCCGCCCGCCGGGCCCAGGTGAGCTCCACCAAATCCATGACCGGTCATATGCTGGGCGCAGCCGGGGCGGTGGAGGCTATCGCCTGCCTTCTGGCGCTGGAGGGGGGAATCCTTCCCCCTACCATCAATCTTTTGGAGCCGGACGAGGCCTGCGACCTCTGCTATCTGCCCAATACCGCGGTCCGGGCGGAGGTTACCCTGGCCCTTTCCAATTCTTTGGGCTTTGGCGGGCACAATGCCTGCCTGGCCTTCCGGAAGGTGGTGTGAGCCATGAGCGAAGCAGAGATCCGTAAATACGCTGGCCTGATGCAGGAGCTGGGCCTCACCGGCCTGGAGATTACCCAAGCGGACCAGGTGGTGCGCCTGGAGCGGAACCTTTCGGTCCCCCCGGCGGCCGCCAGCGTCATTCCGGTGCCCGCCGCCCCGGCGGAGCCTGTGGACACCGGGGAGACTATCCAGGTTACATCCCCCATTGTAGGGGTGTTTTACGCCGCTCCCACCGAAAGCGCCGCCCCCTATGTGGCCCTGGGGGACCGGGTGAAAAAGGGGCAGACCCTTTGCATTGTGGAGGCGATGAAGCTGATGAACGAAATTGCCGCCGAGGAGGAGGGGGTCATCGCCGAGATTTGCGCTGCCAACGGCCAGGTGGTGGAGTACGGCACCCCGCTTTTCCGCATCAGGAGGTGCTAGGATGGAGCGAGAAGCGATCAAAAAGCTGCTCCCCCACCGGGAGCCCATGCTGCTGCTGGACACGGTGGAGGAGCAGGACGGGGAGGCGGTGGGATGCTACACCGTCCGGGGGGATGAGTTTTTCCTCCAGGGGCATTTTCCGGGGCGGCCCATCGTCCCCGGAGTAATCCTTTGCGAGATACTGGCCCAGTCCGCCTGCGTCCTGCTGCGGGATGCCCTGGAGGCAGGGCGGCTTCCGGTCTATACCGGCCTTAACAACGTAAAGTTCCGCTCCCCGGTGCGCCCTGGAGACCGGGTGGAGGCCCGGTGCCGCATCCGGCGGGCGAAGCCCCCCTTCTACTTTGCGGAAGGGAGAGTGACGGTGGAGGGACGGCTTTGCGTCTCCGCCGAGTTCTCCTTTGCGGCGGCGGAGATGGGGGAGGGATAAAGGATGTTTTCGAAGATACTGGTAGCCAACCGGGGGGAGATTGCCGTTCGGATTATCCGGGCCTGCAAGGAGATGGGCGTTTCCACCGTGGCGGTTTACTCCCAGGCGGACCGGGACGCCCTCCATGTGGCCCTGGCGGACCAAAGCTGCTGTGTCGGCGGGCCAGAGGCTGCGGAAAGCTACCTTTGCGCCAACCAGATTGTCAGCGCCGCCCTCCTCACCGGGGCCCAGGCCATCCACCCTGGGTACGGCTTTCTGTCGGAGAACGCCCGCTTTGCCCGCCTCTGCCGGAAAAACGGCCTGGTGTTCATCGGCCCGGAGCCGGAGAGCATGGAGCGGCTGGGGGACAAGGCGGTGCTGAAGGAGCTGGTGCGGGATACCGGCCTTGCGGTTATCCCCGGCACCAAGGCTCTTTCCGGCCTTCCGGAGGCCCAAAAGGAAGCGAAAAAAATGGGCTACCCGGTGATGCTCAAGGCCTGCGCCGGGGGCGGGGGCCGCGGCATCCGCCTGGTGCGCCGGGAAGATGAGCTGGAGGAGGCCTGGAACCAGGCGGCGGGGGAGGCCGCCGGGGCCTTTGGGGACGGGAGCCTCTACCTGGAAAAGTACATCTTCCCCGCCCGCCATGTAGAGCTGCAAATACTGGCCGACGAGCAGGGGAACGTGGTCTGCCTGGGGGAGCGGGACTGCTCCCTCCAGCGGCGCAACCAAAAGCTCATCGAAGAGACCCCCTCCCCGGCGGTGGGGGAGGAGCAGCGCCGGGAGCTGATTCGCCTGGCCACCGGGGCGGTAAAGAAGCTGGGATATGTGGGGGCAGGGACGCTGGAGTTCCTCCTGGACCGGGAGGGACGGTTCTGGTTTATGGAGATGAACGTCCGCCTCCAGGTGGAGCACTGCGTCACCGAGATGCTCACCGGCATCGACCTGGTGAAGTGGCAGATTCGCATTGCCGCCGGCATCCCCCTGGCCTTTTCCCAGGAGGAGGTCCCCATGGCGGGGGCGGCTATCGAATGCCGCATCAACGCCAGGAGCTGCGGGACGCTACGGATGCTCCACGTCCCCGGCGGGCCTTCGGTGCGGTTCGATACCTGCCTGGTGGAGGGCACCGCCGTCTCCCCCTATTACGATTCCCTCCTGGGAAAACTGATCGTCTTTGCGGGAACCAGGGAGGAGGCGCTGCGAAAGCTCCGGGCCTCCCTCTGCGAGCTGGTGATCGACGGCATCCCCACCAACCTGGAGGAGCAGCTGCGCATTGTGGAGGATGAACGGTTTACCTCCGGGAATTACGATTTAACCTTTATGGGAAACGGGTGATACCATGGCGTTTATACACTTCCTAAAACCAAAAAACCAGCTGGAGGAGGGGGGACGCACCGCCGCCCCGGTCCAGCAGGACCAGGGGGAGCCGGAAAAGACCTGCCCCAACTGCCGCAGGGATATCCCCCTCAGCCGCCTGTGGGCCAACGACCTGGTCTGCTCCTGCGGCTACCATTTCCGGATGAAGGCCCGCCAGCGGGTGCGGATGATTACCGACAAGGAGAGCTTCCGGGAGCTTTTTGCCGGGGTGCGGGCGGAAAACCCCCTGGGGTTCCCCGGCTACCGGGACAAGGTGGAGACGGTGCGTGCCGCCAGCGGGGAGGAGGAAGCGGTGGTCTGCGGGGAGGCCCGAATCGGCGGCCAGGACTGCTGCCTCTTTGTGATGGAGCCTTACTTTATGATGGGCAGCATGGGCAGCGCGGTGGGGGAGAAGATAACCTCCCTCTTTGAGCACGCCCTGGCCCGCCGCCTGCCGGTGGTGGGGTTCACCGTCTCTGGCGGGGCCCGGATGCAGGAGGGGCTGCTCTCCCTGATGCAGATGGCGAAAACCAGCGCCGCGGTGAAGCGCCACAGCGACGCCGGGCTGCTGTACCTGGCGGTGCTTACCGACCCTACCACAGGCGGGGTTACCGCCAGCTTCGCCATGGAGGGGGATATCCTCCTGGCGGAACCGGGGGCCACCGTGGGCTTTGCCGGGGCCAGGGTGATTGAGCAGACCACCCGGAAGGCTCTGCCCGCCGGGTTCCAGAAGGCGGAGTTTTTGCTGGAGCATGGCTTTGTGGACGCCATCGCCTCCCGCTCCGGCCAGAGGAAGCTGCTGGCAGAGCTGCTAAAGCTGCACAAAAGGGGAGGATGAGGGCATGGGGAAGATGCCTTACGACCGGGTAAAGCTGGTCCGCCAAAGCGGGCGGCCCACCGGCCTGGACTATATTACCAATCTCTTCCGGGGGTTCATCGAGTTCCACGGGGACCGCCGCTTTGGGGATGATCCCGCCATTGTGGGGGGAGTGGCCTGGCTGGGGGAAAGCCCGGTCACCGTCATCGCCATCGAAAAAGGCCACACCGCCAAGGAACGCACCTGCCGGGGCTTTGGGGCCCCGAATCCGGAAGGATACCGCAAGGCCCTGCGTTTGATGAAGCAGGCGGAAAAGTTTGGACGGCCAGTGATCTGTTTTGTGGATACCTCCGGGGCCTGCTGCGGCGTCGGCGCGGAGGAGCGGGGCCAGGGCCAAGCCATTGCGGAAAATCTGCTGGAGCTTTCCACCCTCTGTGTGCCGGTCATCTCCATCCTGGTGGGGGAGGGGGGCAGCGGCGGCGCCCTGGCCCTGGCGGTGGCGGACCGGGTCTGGATGCTGCAAAACGCCGTCTATTCGGTGATTTCCCCGGAGGGGTGCGCCAGCATCCTGTGGAAGGATTCCAGCAAGGCGGCGGAGGCGGCGGCCAGCCTGCGGCTGACGGCGGAGGACGCCAAAAGCCTGGGGATTGTGGAGCGCATCCTTTCCGAAAAGGAGCTGGGGAAAAAAGAATTTTACCATCGCATACGCGCCCTTCTGGAGGAGGAGCTGGAAAGCCTCGCCCAGGATTCGGACCTGGTATCCAAGCGGTACGAGCGCTTCCGCCGGATCGGCTCCAGCGCGGTATGCGGCGCAAAGGAGAGCTTATGAGCATTTACCACCGGTTTGCCCAGGAAGTCACCGACGGGGAGGGGCGGCTTTTGCGCCTCACCCTGAACTATCCGGGGAATTTCAACTTTGGCTACGATGTTGTGGACGCCTTGGCAGAGGAATCCCCGAAGAAAATCGCCCTCGTCTGGTGCAACACCCAGGGGGAGGAGCGGCGCTTCACCTTCCGCCAGCTCCGGCGGGAGAGCAACCGGATGGCCAATGTCCTCAGCCGGGCGGGCATCGGCCAGGGAGCGCGGGTGATGGTGGTGCTTAAGCGCCACTACGAGTATTGGTTTGCCGCCATCGCCCTCCATAAGCTGGGGGCGGTGATGATTCCCGCCACCCATATGCTCACCGAAGGGGACTATGTCTACCGGTTCCGGGCCTCCAAGGTGCGGGCGGTGATTTGCACCCCCCAGGACGGGGTGCCGGAAAGGCTCTACCGGGCTTTGGAAAAAACCGGGCAGCCCTGCTGCCGCTGGTGCGTCCGGGAGGATGTCCCCGGCTTCCAGAACCTGACGCGGGAGATGGAGCGGGCCCCAGAGGACTTTCCCCGCCGGGAAACCGCCGCCACCGACCCCATGCTCCTTTATTTCACCTCCGGCACCACCGGACAGCCCAAGGGGGTGTTCCACGACTTTGCCTACCCCCTGGCCCATATCATCACCGCCAAATATTGGCAGCAGGCGGAGGAGGGAGGACTCCACTTTACCGTGGCGGAAACCGGCTGGGCCAAGGCCGCCTGGGGGAAGCTCTACGGCCAGTGGCTGGTGGGCAGCGCCGTCATGGTCTATGACTTTGATACCTTCGACCCCCGGCAGCTTACCGCCGTCATCAACCGCTACGGCGTCACCTCCTTCTGCGCCCCGCCGACGGTGTACCGCTACCTGGTACGAAAAGGTATCCCCCCCATGC
>WSMP01000029.1 GCA_013316495.1 Angelakisella sp. | reverse complement strand
AGGTGGGGCTGAACCTCTACCACCAGGGGGTGGTGGGGGATAACCCCCAGCGCCTTCAGGAGGCGGTGGAATTGGCTCTGTCCCGGTCGGATTTTATCATCACCACCGGGGGGCTGGGGCCCACCTACGACGACCTCACCAAGGAGACCATCGCCGGGGTGCTGGGGCGAAAGCTCCTCCCCCATAAGGAGAGCCAGCGGTGGGTGGAGGAGTATTTCCGGCGGATAGGCCGCACCCCCTGCCCCAATAACCAAAAGCAGGCCATGATGCCGGAGGAGGCGGTGGTGTTCCAAAACCACAACGGCACCGCCCCCGGCTGCGCCATCACCGGAACAGGAAGGTGGGAGGGCAAGACCGCCATCCTCCTCCCAGGGCCGCCCCAGGAGTGCGAGCCCATGCTTCGGGAGCAGGTGCTGCCTTACCTCCGGCAGGGGAGCAGCACCCGGCTGGTGAGCCGGTGCCTCTACTTCTACGGCATTGGGGAATCGGACCTGGCCCACAGGCTGGACCGGCTGATGCGGGAGAGCAAAAACCCTACCGTCGCCCCCTATTGTAGGCCCGGCGAGGTGATGCTCCGCCTCACCGCCCAGGTGGAGGAGGGGGAGGACCCCGGCCCCATTTTGGACCCGGTGGTGGAGGAGATACGCCGGGAGGCGGGGGAATGGCTCTACGGTATCAACGTGGGGAACCTCCAAACCGCCCTGGTTCATACCCTGCTGGCCAAGGAGCTGACCATCGCCACGGCGGAAAGCTGCACCGGCGGCCTGGTGGCCCAGCGGATCACCAGTGTCCCTGGGGCCTCCTCGGTGTTCCAGTGGGGGGCTGTTACCTATTCCTGCGAGACTAAGCGGAAAATGCTGGGGATGTCCCAGAAAACCCTGGACACCTATGGGGCGGTATCCCCCCAGACCGCCATGGCGATGGCCCGCCGGGCCAGGGTGAAGTCCGGGGCGGATATTGCCATATCGGTCACCGGCAACGCCGGGCCGGAGCCCAGCGAGGGCAAGCCGGTGGGGCTGGTCTTCATTGGCCTGGACAGCGATAGGTGCACCTCGGCCCAGGAGATGCACATTCAGGCCATGGAAAACGGCGGCCGGGAGTATATCCGGGAGATGGCGGCCAGCCGGGCGCTGTACCTGGCCCTCCAGGCGGCAAAGCAGCCGATAAAATAGGTTGAATTCGTCCTACGATTTGTGTATAATATTGGATGGGAAGGGAGTGCATCGCTTTGATGATTGACACCAGAAGCATCATCTCTATTACAGAAGCAAATCAGAATTTCTCCAAGGTTGCTCGATTGGTGGACCAGCTGGGCACTGCTGTTATCATGAAAAACAATGTTCCCCGCTATATTGTTACCGAATTCAGCCAGGCAGAGGCTCAGGAATCTTTGCCTGACGAGCTTGTGGATTCTCTCTCTGAAAAGTATTTGGAGAAAAACAAGGAGCTCTACGAGGCCCTGGCAAAATGAGAATGTTGACAAAAAAGCAGGTTTTAAGGCTGCACGACAGGCTCCTTTTAACATCCGGCGGAGCGGCCGGCATTCGCGATGAAGCCCTGCTGGATTCCGCCCTTGCCGCCCCCTTTCAAAGCTTTGCCAGCCAGGAATTGTATCCTACCATACAGGCCAAAGCCGCCAGATTGGCCTATGGCATCATCCAAAACCACCCCATGGTCGATGGAAACAAAAGGCTGGGAACCCATTTGATGCTGATATTTCTTGATGCCAACGGCATTGAGCTGAGCTATACCGGAAAAGAAACCGAATCGTTGATCTTAGGCGTTGCTGCCGGAGCGGTGACATTAGAACAGCTGATGGAATGGATCATTGACCACCAATAGCAAAGGGATGTGAAAAGACAAAATGCCACGAAAGAAAAAAGAGACCCCGGCCCCCCGGCGGGGCGGTGTCCACGGACATATTGAAAACGGCGGGGTGGTGATTCAGCAGCCTATTGTCAGCACCCTGCGGGAAAATTACATGCCCTACGCCATGAGCGTCATCGTCTCGCGGGCTATCCCGGAAATTGACGGCTTTAAGCCCTCCCACCGGAAGATCCTGTACACCATGTACATGATGGGGCTGCTAAACGGCAATAAGCGGAAATCCGCCGACATCGTGGGCCAGACCATGGCCCTGAACCCCCACGGGGACCAGGCCATCTATGAGACCATGGTCCGCCTCACCAGGGGCAACGGGGCGCTGCTGGTGCCCTATGTGGAGAGCAAGGGGAACTTCGGCAAGGCCTACAGCCGGGATATGTCCGCCGCCGCCTCCCGGTACACCGAGGCCAAGCTGGAGAAGGTGTGCAAGGAGCTGTTTTCCGAGATTGACCGGGACACAGTGGACTTTGTGGATAACTACAACGGCCAGATGAAGGAGCCGGTGCTGCTCCCTGTCACCTTCCCCTCCATCCTCACCAACGCCAACACCGGCATCGCCGTGGGGATGGCCAGCAATATCTGTTCCTTTAACCTCCTGGAGGTGTGCGAAACCGCCATCGCCCGGCTGCGGGACCCGGACGCCCCCATTGCCGAGACCCTGAAGGCCCCGGACTTCCCCGGCGGCGGCCTTGTCCTCTACGATCCGGCGGAGCTGGAGAAGATTTACACCACCGGCCGTGGCTCGGTGCGGGTGCGAAGCCGCTACGCCTACGATAAGGGAAGCCACTGTGTGGACATCACCGAAATCCCCCCCACCACCACGGTGGAGGCCATCATGGACAAAACGGTGGAGCTGGTGAAGGCGGGGAAGGTGCGGGAAATTTCCGACATCCGGGACGAGACCGACCTTTCCGGCCTCAAGCTCACCATCGACCTGAAGCGGGGGGTGGACCCGGATAAGCTGATGCAGAAGCTGTTCCGCATGACCCCCCTGGAGGACAGCTTTTCCTGCAACTTTAACGTCCTCATCGGCGGCTCCCCACGGGTGCTGGGGGTGGACGGCCTTTTGGAGGAATGGACCGCCTTTCGCCGGGAGTGCGTCCGCCGGGGTATCTTTTACAACCTCCAAAAGAAAAAGGAGAAACTGCATCTCCTAAAGGGCCTCCAAAAAATCCTGCTGGATATCGACAAGGCGGTGGCCATCGTCCGGGAGACCCAGGAGGAAAAAGAGGTGGTCCCCAACCTGATGATTGGCTTCGGCATCAGCCAGGTCCAGGCGGAATATGTGGCGGAAATTAAGCTGCGCCACCTGAACCGGGAGTATATCCTGAACCGCACCAAGGAAATCGAGGCCCTTCTGGAGGAGATTGCCGGGCTGGAGGAGACCCTCCAAAGCCCGAAAAAGGTGGACGCCCTTATTATCAAGCAGCTGCGGGAGGTGGCGAAGAATTACGGCCAGCCCCGGCGCAGCCAGATTCTCTACGACCTCCCCGACGACGGCGGGGAGGAGCCGGAGGATATCCCCACCTACCCGGTCCACCTCTTCTTCACGCGGGAGGGGTACTTCAAGAAAATCACCCCCCAGTCCCTGCGGATGAGCGGGGAGCAGAAGCTGAAGGAGGGGGACGAGGTTACCCAGACGGTGGAGACCACCACCGGGGCTCATCTCCTCTTCTTCACAAACCAAGGGCAGGTCTACAAGAGCCGGGCCACCGAGTTCGAGGACACCAAGGCCAGCGTCCTGGGGGACTATCTCCCCCAAAGGCTGGGGATGGACCCCGGAGAGCTGCCGGTTTATATGGCCGTCACCATGGACTACAAGGGGTATATGCTCTTCGCCTTTGAAAACGGCAAGATAGCTAAGGTGGAGCTTAGCTCCTACGCCACCAAGACCAACCGGAAAAAGCTCATCGGGGCCTACAGCATCAAATCGCCCCTGGTTTACATCGAGGCCATCCCTGATGACGCCGAGTACCTTTGCGCCACCACCGCCTCCCGGATGCTTATTGTAAACACCGCCATGGTGGCCCCCAAGGCCGCGCGGGATACCCAGGGCGTCCAGGCCCTGAGTATGAAGAGCACCGTCCGGCTGCTGTGGGTGCGCCCCTACCAGGAGGGACAGGTGGAAAATCCCCACCGCCTGCGCACCAAGGCCCTCCCCGCCGCCGGGGCGCTGGTAAAAACCGGTGTGGAGCTGGGGGAACAGCTGACCCTGTAAAAAACATTCCAAAGCCCATAATGACCGCCGCCCGGACAGTTTTTTGTCCGGGCGGCGGTTTTTGGCGATCCTGTTGGGGGATAGGGCGGGCTCCCCAGCGCTCTGCTGGCTCATTCGGAGTCCGCATCCTGCCTGGTGTGCCGGAGGTGGAGATAGACGGTGTTTTTGCTGATCTTCAGGAGCTGCGCGGTCTTTATGACCGAATCCTTAAAGTTGAAAACCCCTCTTTTCTCCAGCCGGTGGATGATCTCCTTGTTTTTGTTGGAAAGAAGGATGGAGGAATCCATCATGACCTCGTCCCGGATCTGCACCACCAGGTGTTCCACCAGCTCGACGCTGTTGGAGGAGAATTTTTCCTCCTGCACCGGAATCGCCGGTTCTTCCTCCTGGCGGGAGGGGAGCGGCCGCTCGTCAAAGAGAAGATCCTTCACAAACTTCCCAATGGGGGTGTTCAGGTAAAAATTGATGCACAAAAGGCCGATGATCCGGTGATTCTCTCCCCGCACAAGGATGGTGGTGGACCGCAGCGGTTCACCGCTTTTGTTTTTTACAAAATAAGTAATGCCCTTGCCCTCGCTGTTCTGGTTTTCAATCTTTTCCAGCATGGAAAGAGCCAGGTCGGTGATGGGCGCCCCCTCCTCCCGGCCGGTGTGGAAACCGTTGATCACCTTGATTGCGGAGTGGTTGCAGTCTTCCAGGGAGTGCAGGACAATCTCATAGCCATCCCCCAAATACTGGGAGAGACCGTCCAGCATATCGCAGTAGGACTGCAGGATTTGGCGGTCTACCATGGTAAGCACAATGTCAATATCGGTTCGGTTGTTCATGGATTACCCCCTTAAATTTAGTTCAGTGACAATAGTATAGTACATTTCAGCAGAAAAGCAATTTGTAATTTTGCAGGAAAAAATGAGTTTGAACAAGAAAAAATCTACGTATTCACCAAAAAAGAGCCAAAAACTTTGTAAGATAAATAAAATAAATTTTATTTACAATAAAATAGTAACGTGATATAATAGGCGTAGAAACCTGATAATACTAAAAAATACTTTAAATTTCCAACAAACCGGTTTCGGGGGCAATGGCTTTCCACCGGCAGACAAGAGATGAAAAAGGGGAATCATATCGAGGGAGATGTGTGTCTTATGGAGCAGGGAAAACCGGAGCAGCAGTATAAACCCGCCATCGGGTGGGAGGTTGCGGTGTTTCTTGTGGGATTTTTGGGCTTCTTTTATCTTTTTGCCCGCCAGATGGGGCTGGCAAATACCCTGAATACCATTATGAACACAGCCTACGACCTCTTGCTGAACACGGTGTTTTATATTATGGCGGTATGCGTTGTGATGGGGGCTTTTTCGGCGCTGTTTGATGAATTTGGCCTGGTCACCCTTCTGAACAAACTGCTGGAACCGCTGATGTATCCGGTTTGGGGACTTCCCGGCGCGGCTTCGCTGGGGATCGTAACCACCTTCTTTTCCGATAATCCGGCGATTCTGGCCCTGGCGGATAACACGTACTTTCGCCATTTCTTCAAAAAATATCAGTTTCCCGCCCTGGTGAACCTGGGCACCGCCTTTGGGATGGGACTCATTGTCTGTACCTTTATGCTGAGCCAACCGGCAGCAAAGGGGGAATCCTATGGTACAGCGGTGGCAGTGGGGCTGCTGGGAGCGGTGGTGGGAAGCGTTGTAAGCGGCCGCCTGATGCTCCGCTTTACAAAGCGGGCCTATGGCCTGGAAGCGGAGATGATAAGCGATGGGATGCAGGATAACCTTTCCCGGCAGAACGATAGGACCATGCGCCCGGTGCGCTCCGGGTCGGTGGGGGCGCGGCTGATGGACGCAGTCCTGACCGGGGGAGCGGGCGGGGTGAAGATGGGCCTGGGGATCGTTCCGGGGGTGCTGACCATCTGTACCTTTGTAATGATGCTCACCAATGGTCCGGGGGCGGAAGGGTACACCGGCGCCGCTTATGAGGGGATACGCCTCCTGCCCATGGCAGCGGAGCGGCTGAATTTTTTGCTACAGCCCCTGTTCGGGTTTTCCTCGCCGGAATGTGTCAGCGTTCCCATCACGGCGATGGGGGCGGCAGGCGCGGCCATCGGCCTGGTGCCCGGTCTCTTGTCCTCCGGCCTGGCGGACGCCGGGGATGTTGCGGTTTTTACCGCAATGTGTATGTGCTGGAGCGGCTACATCAGCACCCATGTTTCTATGATGGATGAGCTTGGGTGCAAGGAGCTAATCGGGAAAGCGCTTTTAAGTCACACCATAGGGGGCGTTGCCGCTGGTGCGGCGGCTCACTATCTGTTTTTGCTTGTCTTGGCAATATAGGACCCGCCCCAAGGATAGAAGACGGGCTCCAATGAAAGAGGACAGGAGGGATCACTCAACCCGGAAAAAAGGAACTGCGTGATTTTAATGATGAGGAGGAACTTACATGAGCTGGTACAAAGAAGCGGTCTGTATGCGCTGCGGCCGTCCCCTGGATGGGAAGTTTTATGACGCCTGCCCCAAATGCGCTGAGGAGAGCGTAAATGTGAACTACAGGACCATCTACGACCTGAGCAGCGCCAAGCTGCCGGCGGCGGAAACGACCCAGCCGGGGATCTATCGTTTCCGGGATTTTTATCCGCTGGAGGACAGCTCCCTTACCAGCTTTTCCATAATGACCCCCCGATCCGCCATGGAGGGGGTGACGAAGACGCTGGCGCCGTAGGCCTGCATCAATGTCTTCATGCTGGGGGACACATTGGAGGTGGTAAAGATCACGCAGGGCAGACCCGCAACCGCGGCATAGGCCGCCGCAGCCGCCCCCTGGTTCCCGGTGGAAGAGATGGTGATCCCCGGCGCCTTTTCCGCCAGCGCTTTGGATATGATCAGGGAGCAGAGGCGGTCCTTGTGGGACATCGTGGGGTTTTTGGACTCATCCTTCATCCACAGCTGCTCCAGGCCCAGCTGCTTTCCCATCCGCTCCAGCCGGTGGAGGGGGGTATTTCCTTCCCCGATGCTGACCACCGGATCGCTGTCCTCCAGCGGATAAAAATCCCGGAAACGATAGATCCCCGGCTGGGTCGTTTCCGCCGCCGGCAGCTTGGCGCTGCTCAGGTCGTAGATGGTCCTGTAGTTCACATTTACGCTCTCCTCAGCGCATTTGGGGCAGGCGTCATAAAACTTCCCATCCAGGGGACGGCCGCAGCGCATACAGACCGCTTCTTTGTACCAGCTCATGTAAGTTCCTCCTCATCATTAAAATCACGCAGTTCCTTTTTTCCGGGTTGAGTGATCCCTCCTGTCCTCTTTCATTGGAGCCCGTCTTCTATCCTTGGGGCGGGTCCTATATTGCCAAGACAAGCAAAAACAGATAGTGAGCCGCCGCACCAGCGGCAACGCCCCCTATGGTGTGACTTAAAAGCGCTTTCCCGATTAGCTCCTTGCACCCAAGCTCATCCATCATAGAAACATGGGTGCTGATGTAGCCGCTCCAGCACATACACATTGCGGTAAAAACCGCAACATCCCCGGCGTCCGCCAGGCCGGAGGACAAGAGACCGGGCACCAGGCCGATGGCCGCGCCTGCCGCCCCCATCGCCGTGATGGGAACGCTGACACATTCCGGCGAGGAAAACCCGAACAGGGGCTGTAGCAAAAAATTCAGCCGCTCCGCTGCCATGGGCAGGAGGCGTATCCCCTCATAAGCGGCGCCGGTGTACCCTTCCGCCCCCGGACCATTGGTGAGCATCATTACAAAGGTACAGATGGTCAGCACCCCCGGAACGATCCCCAGGCCCATCTTCACCCCGCCCGCTCCCCCGGTCAGGACTGCGTCCATCAGCCGCGCCCCCACCGACCCGGAGCGCACCGGGCGCATGGTCCTATCGTTCTGCCGGGAAAGGTTATCCTGCATCCCATCGCTTATCATCTCCGCTTCCAGGCCATAGGCCCGCTTTGTAAAGCGGAGCATCAGGCGGCCGCTTACAACGCTTCCCACCACCGCTCCCAGCAGCCCCACTGCCACCGCTGTACCATAGGATTCCCCCTTTGCTGCCGGTTGGCTCAGCATAAAGGTACAGACAATGAGTCCCATCCCAAAGGCGGTGCCCAGGTTCACCAGGGCGGGAAACTGATATTTTTTGAAGAAATGGCGAAAGTACGTGTTATCCGCCAGGGCCAGAATCGCCGGATTATCGGAAAAGAAGGTGGTTACGATCCCCAGCGAAGCCGCGCCGGGAAGTCCCCAAACCGGATACATCAGCGGTTCCAGCAGTTTGTTCAGAAGGGTGACCAGGCCAAATTCATCAAACAGCGCCGAAAAAGCCCCCATCACAACGCATACCGCCATAATATAAAACACCGTGTTCAGCAAGAGGTCGTAGGCTGTGTTCATAATGGTATTCAGGGTATTTGCCAGCCCCATCTGGCGGGCAAAAAGATAAAAGAAGCCCAAAAATCCCACAAGAAACACCGCAACCTCCCACCCGATGGCGGGTTTATACTGCTGCTCCGGTTTTCCCTGCTCCATAAGACACACATCTCCCTCGATATGATTCCCCTTTTTCATCTCTTGTCTGCCGGTGGAAAGCCATTGCCCCCGAAACCGGTTTGTTGGAAATTTAAAGTATTTTTTAGTATTATCAGGTTTCTACGCCTATTATATCACGTTACTATTTTATTGTAAATAAAATTTATTTTATTTATCTTACAAAGTTTTTGGCTCTTTTTTGGTGAATACGTAGATTTTTTCTTGTTCAAACTCATTTTTTCCTGCAAAATTACAAATTGCTTTTCTGCTGAAATGTACTATACTATTGTCACTGAACTAAATTTAAGGGGGTAATCCATGAACAACCGAACCGATATTGACATTGTGCTTACCATGGTAGACCGCCAAATCCTGCAGTCCTACTGCGATATGCTGGACGGTCTCTCCCAGTATTTGGGGGATGGCTATGAGATTGTCCTGCACTCCCTGGAAGACTGCAACCACTCCGCAATCAAGGTGATCAACGGTTTCCACACCGGCCGGGAGGAGGGGGCGCCCATCACCGACCTGGCTCTTTCCATGCTGGAAAAGATTGAAAACCAGAACAGCGAGGGCAAGGGCATTACTTATTTTGTAAAAAACAAAAGCGGTGAACCGCTGCGGTCCACCACCATCCTTGTGCGGGGAGAGAATCACCGGATCATCGGCCTTTTGTGCATCAATTTTTACCTGAACACCCCCATTGGGAAGTTTGTGAAGGATCTTCTCTTTGACGAGCGGCCGCTCCCCTCCCGCCAGGAGGAAGAACCGGCGATTCCGGTGCAGGAGGAAAAATTCTCCTCCAACAGCGTCGAGCTGGTGGAACACCTGGTGGTGCAGATCCGGGACGAGGTCATGATGGATTCCTCCATCCTTCTTTCCAACAAAAACAAGGAGATCATCCACCGGCTGGAGAAAAGAGGGGTTTTCAACTTTAAGGATTCGGTCATAAAGACCGCGCAGCTCCTGAAGATCAGCAAAAACACCGTCTATCTCCACCTCCGGCACACCAGGCAGGATGCGGACTCCGAATGAGCCAGCAGAGCGCTGGGGAGCCCGCCCTATCCCCCAACAGGATCGCCAAAAACCGCCGCCCGGACAAAAAACTGTCCGGGCGGCGGTCATTATGGGCTTTGGAATGTTTTTTACAGGGTCAGCTGTTCCCCCAGCTCCACACCGGTTTTTACCAGCGCCCCGGCGGCGGGGAGGGCCTTGGTGCGCAGGCGGTGGGGATTTTCCACCTGTCCCTCCTGGTAGGGGCGCACCCACAGCAGCCGGACGGTGCTCTTCATACTCAGGGCCTGGACGCCCTGGGTATCCCGCGCGGCCTTGGGGGCCACCATGGCGGTGTTTACAATAAGCATCCGGGAGGCGGTGGTGGCGCAAAGGTACTCGGCGTCATCAGGGATGGCCTCGATGTAAACCAGGGGCGATTTGATGCTGTAGGCCCCGATGAGCTTTTTCCGGTTGGTCTTGGTGGCGTAGGAGCTAAGCTCCACCTTAGCTATCTTGCCGTTTTCAAAGGCGAAGAGCATATACCCCTTGTAGTCCATGGTGACGGCCATATAAACCGGCAGCTCTCCGGGGTCCATCCCCAGCCTTTGGGGGAGATAGTCCCCCAGGACGCTGGCCTTGGTGTCCTCGAACTCGGTGGCCCGGCTCTTGTAGACCTGCCCTTGGTTTGTGAAGAAGAGGAGATGAGCCCCGGTGGTGGTCTCCACCGTCTGGGTAACCTCGTCCCCCTCCTTCAGCTTCTGCTCCCCGCTCATCCGCAGGGACTGGGGGGTGATTTTCTTGAAGTACCCCTCCCGCGTGAAGAAGAGGTGGACCGGGTAGGTGGGGATATCCTCCGGCTCCTCCCCGCCGTCGTCGGGGAGGTCGTAGAGAATCTGGCTGCGCCGGGGCTGGCCGTAATTCTTCGCCACCTCCCGCAGCTGCTTGATAATAAGGGCGTCCACCTTTTTCGGGCTTTGGAGGGTCTCCTCCAGCCCGGCAATCTCCTCCAGAAGGGCCTCGATTTCCTTGGTGCGGTTCAGGATATACTCCCGGTTCAGGTGGCGCAGCTTAATTTCCGCCACATATTCCGCCTGGACCTGGCTGATGCCGAAGCCAATCATCAGGTTGGGGACCACCTCTTTTTCCTCCTGGGTCTCCCGGACGATGGCCACCGCCTTGTCGATATCCAGCAGGATTTTTTGGAGGCCCTTTAGGAGATGCAGTTTCTCCTTTTTCTTTTGGAGGTTGTAAAAGATACCCCGGCGGACGCACTCCCGGCGAAAGGCGGTCCATTCCTCCAAAAGGCCGTCCACCCCCAGCACCCGTGGGGAGCCGCCGATGAGGACGTTAAAGTTGCAGGAAAAGCTGTCCTCCAGGGGGGTCATGCGGAACAGCTTCTGCATCAGCTTATCCGGGTCCACCCCCCGCTTCAGGTCGATGGTGAGCTTGAGGCCGGAAAGGTCGGTCTCGTCCCGGATGTCGGAAATTTCCCGCACCTTCCCCGCCTTCACCAGCTCCACCGTTTTGTCCATGATGGCCTCCACCGTGGTGGTGGGGGGGATTTCGGTGATGTCCACACAGTGGCTTCCCTTATCGTAGGCGTAGCGGCTTCGCACCCGCACCGAGCCACGGCCGGTGGTGTAAATCTTCTCCAGCTCCGCCGGATCGTAGAGGACAAGGCCGCCGCCGGGGAAGTCCGGGGCCTTCAGGGTCTCGGCAATGGGGGCGTCCGGGTCCCGCAGCCGGGCGATGGCGGTTTCGCACACCTCCAGGAGGTTAAAGGAACAGATATTGCTGGCCATCCCCACGGCGATGCCGGTGTTGGCGTTGGTGAGGATGGAGGGGAAGGTGACAGGGAGCAGCACCGGCTCCTTCATCTGGCCGTTGTAGTTATCCACAAAGTCCACTGTGTCCCGGTCAATCTCGGAAAACAGCTCCTTGCACACCTTCTCCAGCTTGGCCTCGGTGTACCGGGAGGCGGCGGCGGACATATCCCGGCTGTAGGCCTTGCCGAAGTTCCCCTTGCTCTCCACATAGGGCACCAGCAGCGCCCCGTTGCCCCTGGTGAGGCGGACCATGGTCTCATAGATGGCCTGGTCCCCGTGGGGGTTCAGGGCCATGGTCTGGCCCACGATGTCGGCGGATTTCCGCTTATTGCCGTTTAGCAGCCCCATCATGTACATGGTGTACAGGATCTTCCGGTGGGAGGGCTTAAAGCCGTCAATTTCCGGGATAGCCCGCGAGACGATGACGCTCATGGCGTAGGGCATGTAATTTTCCCGCAGGGTGCTGACAATAGGCTGCTGAATCACCACCCCGCCGTTTTCAATATGTCCGTGGACACCGCCCCGCCGGGGGGCCGGGGTCTCTTTTTTCTTTCGTGGCATTTTGTCTTTTCACATCCCTTTGCTATTGGTGGTCAATGATCCATTCCATCAGCTGTTCTAATGTCACCGCTCCGGCAGCAACGCCTAAGATCAACGATTCGGTTTCTTTTCCGGTATAGCTCAGCTCAATGCCGTTGGCATCAAGAAATATCAGCATCAAATGGGTTCCCAGCCTTTTGTTTCCATCGACCATGGGGTGGTTTTGGATGATGCCATAGGCCAATCTGGCGGCTTTGGCCTGTATGGTAGGATACAATTCCTGGCTGGCAAAGCTTTGAAAGGGGGCGGCAAGGGCGGAATCCAGCAGGGCTTCATCGCGAATGCCGGCCGCTCCGCCGGATGTTAAAAGGAGCCTGTCGTGCAGCCTTAAAACCTGCTTTTTTGTCAACATTCTCATTTTGCCAGGGCCTCGTAGAGCTCCTTGTTTTTCTCCAAATACTTTTCAGAGAGAGAATCCACAAGCTCGTCAGGCAAAGATTCCTGAGCCTCTGCCTGGCTGAATTCGGTAACAATATAGCGGGGAACATTGTTTTTCATGATAACAGCAGTGCCCAGCTGGTCCACCAATCGAGCAACCTTGGAGAAATTCTGATTTGCTTCTGTAATAGAGATGATGCTTCTGGTGTCAATCATCAAAGCGATGCACTCCCTTCCCATCCAATATTATACACAAATCGTAGGACGAATTCAACCTATTTTATCGGCTGCTTTGCCGCCTGGAGGGCCAGGTACAGCGCCCGGCTGGCCGCCATCTCCCGGATATACTCCCGGCCGCCGTTTTCCATGGCCTGAATGTGCATCTCCTGGGCCGAGGTGCACCTATCGCTGTCCAGGCCAATGAAGACCAGCCCCACCGGCTTGCCCTCGCTGGGCTCCGGCCCGGCGTTGCCGGTGACCGATATGGCAATATCCGCCCCGGACTTCACCCTGGCCCGGCGGGCCATCGCCATGGCGGTCTGGGGGGATACCGCCCCATAGGTGTCCAGGGTTTTCTGGGACATCCCCAGCATTTTCCGCTTAGTCTCGCAGGAATAGGTAACAGCCCCCCACTGGAACACCGAGGAGGCCCCAGGGACACTGGTGATCCGCTGGGCCACCAGGCCGCCGGTGCAGCTTTCCGCCGTGGCGATGGTCAGCTCCTTGGCCAGCAGGGTATGAACCAGGGCGGTTTGGAGGTTCCCCACGTTGATACCGTAGAGCCATTCCCCCGCCTCCCGGCGTATCTCCTCCACCACCGGGTCCAAAATGGGGCCGGGGTCCTCCCCCTCCTCCACCTGGGCGGTGAGGCGGAGCATCACCTCGCCGGGCCTACAATAGGGGGCGACGGTAGGGTTTTTGCTCTCCCGCATCAGCCGGTCCAGCCTGTGGGCCAGGTCCGATTCCCCAATGCCGTAGAAGTAGAGGCACCGGCTCACCAGCCGGGTGCTGCTCCCCTGCCGGAGGTAAGGCAGCACCTGCTCCCGAAGCATGGGCTCGCACTCCTGGGGCGGCCCTGGGAGGAGGATGGCGGTCTTGCCCTCCCACCTTCCTGTTCCGGTGATGGCGCAGCCGGGGGCGGTGCCGTTGTGGTTTTGGAACACCACCGCCTCCTCCGGCATCATGGCCTGCTTTTGGTTATTGGGGCAGGGGGTGCGGCCTATCCGCCGGAAATACTCCTCCACCCACCGCTGGCTCTCCTTATGGGGGAGGAGCTTTCGCCCCAGCACCCCGGCGATGGTCTCCTTGGTGAGGTCGTCGTAGGTGGGCCCCAGCCCCCCGGTGGTGATGATAAAATCCGACCGGGACAGAGCCAATTCCACCGCCTCCTGAAGGCGCTGGGGGTTATCCCCCACCACCCCCTGGTGGTAGAGGTTCAGCCCCACCT
>WSMP01000028.1 GCA_013316495.1 Angelakisella sp. | reverse complement strand
GCCCTACGGCGCGCCGGAGGCGGCGGCACAGCACCCGAACCAGGTGCTCCACCAGCCCCCGGTGAATGTCCAAAACACCCAGTTCCCCCAGTTCAGCATCCAGGCATCCCCCAACCCCGCCACCAACGGTAACATGGACCTGCTGATGGGGGTCTCCCTGGATGTGACCGTGGAAATCGGCTCCGCCAAGCGGAAGATCAAAGAGGTCATCGAGTTTGGACAGGGCACCGTAATCGAGCTGGATAAGCAGGCCGGCGCCCCGGTGGATATTGTGGTAAACGGCAGGCTGCTGGCCCGCGGCGACGTAGTGGTGATTGACGACAACTTCGGGGTGCGCATCACCGAAATCCTGGGAACCAGAGAGCTTTTGGAAAGCCTGAAGGAAGAAAATTCTTGAGTTTAACGGAATTATAAAAAAGACAAAAGATTTTGAATCGTAAAAGGAGATGGTACCATGGGTAAGAAGATCATGCTGGTAGACGATGCTGCATTTATGAGAATGACCATCAAAAACTGCCTGACCAAGGCGGGCTACACCGAACTGATCGAGGCCGGGGATGGCCAGCAGGCGGTGGATACCTACGGAAAGGAGCATCCCGACCTGGTGATCATGGACATCACCATGCCCAACATGGACGGCATCCAGGCCCTCCAGGCCATCAAGGGGATGGACGGCGGGGCCAAGGTTGTGATGTGCTCCGCCATGGGCCAGGAGGCTATGGTGGTGGAGGCCATCCGCCTGGGGGCGATGGACTTTATCGTCAAGCCCTTTAAGCCGGACCGCATCCTCCAAACCGTCCAGAAGATTCTGGGTTAAATAAATCCAGATGGAACAGGAAGGAATGGAACTGCTCCAGCAGCCGGGCTCCGGCTCGGTGGTCCTCTCCCTGCTGGGGGGGCTGCTGCTCTTTGGCCTGGTGCTTTTGGCGGCCTGGTTCTGCACCCGGTGGCTGGGCGGCTATTACCGCAGCCGCGGCGCCACCGGGGGAAGCATACAGGTGCTGGAGCGCGCCGCCATCGGCCCGGACCGCACCCTGATGATTGTGCGGACAGGGGAGAGGGTCTGGCTTTTGGGGGTGACCCCCCAGTGCATCCAGCCCATTGGGGAGCTGGACCCGGCGGATTACCCGGAGGAAGCGCCAAACCCGGCGGCGGCCGCCGGCAGAGATTTTTCCGCCGCCCTCCAGTCCGCTGTTAAAGGGTGGACCGAAGGGAGGCAGCAGGGGCAGCAAGATGAAAACAGCTAGGATGAACGCGAAGATTCAGCGGAAGAAGGCGGAGCTGCGGCGGCTTAAAAAGCGGCTGCTCCTCTCCCTGGCGCTGACGGTGGTGCTGGTGGTCTGTCTTTCGGTGACGGCCTACGCCGCCTCGGTGACGGTGGATTTGGGCTCCGGCGATGGGACGGAAAAGTCCTTTGGGGTGCTGGAGGCGCTGCTGCTGGTGACCCTGCTGGCACTGGCTCCCTCCCTTCTGATGATGATGACCAGCTTTACCCGCATCGTCATCGTCCTTTCGTTTCTGCGCAGCGCCCTGGGGACCCAGCAATCCCCCCCCAACCAGGTGCTGGTGGGACTGGCTCTCTTTTTGACCCTTTTCATCATGTGGCCCACCTTCAGCCAAATCAACGAAACCGCCTATAAACCCTACCGGGAGGGCACGCTGACGGTGCAGGAGGCCCTGGAGACGGCGGAAACGCCCATCAAGGGCTTTATGATCCGCCAGGTGTACGCCAACGACCTGAACCTGTTCCTCACCATCTCCAACCAGCGCACCGGCCAGGAAGTGATGATGCCGACCACCCAGGAGGGCCTGCTGGAGCTGGATATGCAGATTGTGGTGCCAGCCTTTATTACCAGCGAGCTGAAACGGGCCTTCACCATGGGCTTCCTCATCTATATCCCCTTCCTCATCATTGACATGGTGGTTTCCAGCACGCTTATGTCCATGGGCATGGTGATGCTGCCGCCCTCCATGATTTCCCTTCCCTTTAAGATTATGATGTTCGTCCTGGTGGACGGCTGGGGACTGACCATCAGCACCCTGGTGACAGGTTTTCATTAGCAGCGGCAAAAACACGTTTCCTCATCGTCGGAAAAACCGGCGATTTCTTATCAAAGCGGCCCTGCGGCAAGTACCAAAGGAGGTGGTGAGGCGTGACCCAAGGGGATGTGCTGGCAATCCTCCAGGAATCCCTTTTGGTGGCCCTGAAGCTCTCGGCCCCCATGCTGGTTATCAGCATCGCCATCGGTCTGGTTATCGCCATCTTCCAGGCGGCTACCCAGATTCACGAGCAGACCCTTACCTTTGTCCCAAAGGTTCTGGCCATCGCCCTGCTGCTGATTATTCTGGGCTCCTGGATGATGACCCTGATGGACGATTTGGTCCAGCGGCTGTTCCGCATTATGGCGGGGCTGTAGGATGATTGGCTTTAACGAAATCTCCATGAACTCCGCGGCATGGCTTTTGGTCTTTGCCCGGATGGGGGGCCTTTTGGGGATGAACCCCCTCCTTGCCCGCCGCAACGTCCCCGCGCCGGTGCGGGCGGGGCTCACCTTTCTCCTTACGGCCCTCATCGCGCCGGGGATTACCGTCACCGGCTTGGCGGCGGAAAACTCCCTGGAGCTGGCGGTGGGGATAGTGGGGGAGCTGCTGGTGGGCTTCTGCTGCGGGTATGTCTTCCAAATTTTTTACTATATGCTTTTCTTCGCCGGGGACCTGATGGACACCCACTTCGGCATGTCCATGGCAAAGGTCTTCGACCCTGGCACCAGCATCCAAATGTCGGTATCCGGCACCTTCCTCAACATCCTCTTTCTCCTCTATATTTTCTGCACCGACAGCCACCTGCTCCTTATCCGTATCTTTGCCGATTCCTTCCAGGTCCTTCCGGCGGGAGCCTTCTCTTTCTCCCAGGAGAGCGCCAGGTTCTTCATCGACCTCTTTGTTTCCACCTTCTCCCTGGCCCTGCGGCTGGTGCTGCCCTTTATGGCGGCGGAGTTTGTGCTGGAGCTGTCCATGGGGGTGCTGATGAAGCTGATTCCCCAGATTCACATCTTTGTCATCAATATCCAGTTTAAGATGATACTGGGGATGATACTGCTGCTGGCCTTTTCCAGCCCCGTCGCCTCCTTTACCGACAATTATATGCGGCTGATGATGGAAAACCTGCAATACGCCTTTTCTGCCCTGGCCGGCGCGCCAGGGTAAAGAGCAAGGCGGAGCCAAAACGATTCGGGTGAAAAAGGGGGGATGATGCTTGGCCGGCGAGAAAACCGAAAAAGCAACACCCAAACGAAGACAGGACGAACGTAAGAAAGGTAATGTCTTCCAAAGCCGGGAGATTGGCGTGGTCTTTTCCCTGCTGGTCTCCTTCTACGGGCTGAAGCTCCTGGCGCCCTACATTCTGCGGGCCCTGGAGTGGAGCATCCGCAACTACTTCTACCAGGCGGCCACGGTGGATGAGATTATCACCTCCGACGCCATCCGGTATTTTATTCAGGGCTGCGGGGTCTTTGCGGTGGCGGCCATGCCCCTGCTTCTTGTTTGCGGGGCGGTGTCGGTCATTGCCACCCTGGCCCAGACACGGGGGCTCTTCACCATGAAGAGCGCCGCCCCCAAGTTCAGCCGCCTCAATCCCATCGAAGGCATCAAAAAGATGTTCTCGATGCGGGGCGTGGTGGAGCTGCTGAAATCCCTTGCCAAAATCATCGTCCTGGGGTACATCATCTGGCTCCAATTCCGGGACGAATTCTGGGCCTTTCCCCGGCTGATGGACATGGAGCCCCTCCAGGGGATGGCCTTTACCGCCAACATTGTGTTGGAGATTGCAAAGTCCGCGGCCATTGTTATGGCCTTTGTAGCCGCGGCGGACTACTTTTACCAGTGGTGGGACTACGAAAAGAACCTCCGGATGAGCAAGCAGGAGCTGAAGGAGGAGTACAAGCAAACCGAAGGCGACCCCCAGGTGAAGGGAAAGATCCGGGAGCGCCAGCAGGCCCAGGCCCGTCAGCGTATGATGCAGAAGGTGCCCGGCGCCGATGTGGTTATCCGAAACCCCACCCACTTCGCCGTTGCCCTCAAGTACGATCCCCAGCGCAGCAGCGCGCCGGTGGTGGTCGCCAAGGGGGCGGACAGCCTGGCCCTGCGCATTGTGGCGGTGGCCCAGGAAAACGGCGTCTTTATCACCGAAAACAAGCCGCTGGCCCGCGGCCTTTACGAGGCGGTGGACCTGGACCGGGAGATCCCGGACCGCTTCTACCAGCCGGTTGCCGAGGTGCTGGCGTTTGTCTATAGCCTGAAGAAGAAGGAACTGAAGTAATTGAAGCTGTTTAACAACGTCATTTCCGCCTTTGTGGTGGGAGTTATCTTCCTTATCATCATACCGCTCCCCACCTGGCTTTTGGACTTCATGTTTATCGCAAACCTGACACTCTCCTTTGTGATTCTTCTGACCACCATGTACATAAGGAGAGCGCTGGAATTTTCCATCTACCCCTCTCTGCTGCTTATCACCACCCTGTTTCGCCTCTCGCTGAACATCTCCTCCACCCGGAGCATCCTGAAAAACCAGGGATACGCCGGGGAGGTGGTAAAGACCTTCGGTGAGTTCGTCATCCAGGGGGATGTGGTGGTAGGTCTGGTGATCTTCCTCATCATCGTGTTGGTGCAGTTTTTGGTCATCACCAAGGGCTCCGAGCGTGTGGCCGAGGTCTCCGCCCGTTTCACCCTGGACGCCATGCCCGGTAAGCAGATGGCCATTGACGCCGACCTCAGCTCCGGCCTCATCGACGAGGAAACCGCCCGCCAGCGCCGCAGCGACATCCAGCGGGAAGCGGACTTCTTCGGCTCCATGGACGGTGCCTCCAAGTTCGTCAAGGGCGACGCCATCATGTCCCTGGTCACCACCTTCATCAACCTGGTGGGTGGCATCATCGTAGGCTTTATCACCAAGGTGGGGGATTTTGGCACCATCCTGAGCGTCTACTCCACCGCCACCGTGGGCGACGGCCTCATGTCCCAGGTTCCGGCTCTCCTTATCTCGGTGGCCACCGGTATGATCGTCACCCGCTCCGCTTCGGAGAATAACCTCAACGAGGACGTCATCCACCAGTTTACCAGCCAGCCCATGGTGCTCATCATGGCCTCCCTGGCAATGGTCTGTCTCTGCTTTATCGGCTTCCCGATCCCCCAGGTGCTCACCATGTCCGCGATGCTTATGGCCCTGGGCGTGGTGCTGATGCGCAGCCAGCAGAAGAAGGCGGTGGCGGCGGTGGAAGGCCCCGCCATCAAGGAGGAGGTCACCAGCGAAGCGGACTTCTACAAAAACATCGACAACGTCTATGGTCTTCTCAATGTGGACCAAATCTCTATGGAGTTTGGATACAGCCTTATCCCCCTGGTGGACGAGGGAAGCGGCGGCAGCTTTGTGGACCGGGTGGTCATGTTCCGTAAGCAGTTTGTCCAGGAGATGGGCCTTGTGTTCCCCTCGGTCCGCCTCAAGGACAGCGGCCAGTTGAACCCCAACCAATATTCCATCAGCATCAAGGGGGAGCAGGTGGCCCAGGGGGAGGTGCTGGTGGACCATTACCTGGCCCTGGCCCCCGACCCGGACCACGACACCCTGGAGGGCATCGAGACGGTGGAGCCGGCCTTCGGCATCGCCGCCAAGTGGATCAGCGAGGACCGCCGGGTGAAGGCGGAGCTGGCCGGATACACCCTCATCGACCCCACGTCGGTGATCATCACCCACCTTTCGGAGGTTATCAAAAACCACGCCCACGAGCTTCTCAGCCGCCAGGAGGTGGGGAATATCCTTGCCAACCTCCGGCGCACAAACGAGGCGCTGGTGAACGACACCATCCCCGCCATCATCACTGTGGGCACCCTCCAAAAGGTGCTGTGCAGCCTGCTGCGGGAGGGGGTCCCCATCCGGGATATCGAGACCATTCTGGAAACCCTGGCCGACTACGGCACCACCGTCAAGGATATGGATATGCTCACCGAGTATGTCCGCCAGTCCCTGAAGCGGGCCATCACCCACCGGTTCGCCGAGGCGGGGCAGCTGAAGGTCATCAGCCTGGACGCCGGCATCGAAAACCAGATTATGGGCTCGGTAAAGCGGATGGACACCGGCTCCTACCTGGCTTTGGAGCCCCAGGTGATTCAGGGCATCATCACCGCCGCCACGCGGGAAATCGACAAAATCAAGGACCTGGTCACCACCCCCATCATCCTCACCTCCCCCATTGTCCGGGTCTACTTCAAAAAGCTGGTGGACCAGTTCTATCTGGGGGCCACCGTACTCTCTTTTAACGAGATTGACACCGACGTAAAGATCCAGGCCCTGGGGAACATCGTCCTGCCCCAGCCGTGATTTTATGGAGATCATGAAAGAAGGGAGTGAAGGGCCCATGGCCGTAGAACTGGACTACAAGGAACCACTGCTGGATACCCAGGAGGACCCGGAGCTCCTGATGCGCCAGTATAAGGAAACCGGCTCGGTAGAGCTTAGGAACCGCCTGGTGATGCACTACAGCTACATCGCCAAATCGGTGGCGGTGAAGATGAGCAGCACCTACCACAAATACGCCTCGGTGGAGGAGATGGTAAACCACGGGGCCATCGCCCTTATTGACAGCCTGGAACGGTACGACCCCAACCAGGGGGTGAAGTTTTCCACCTACGCCTTTACCAAGGTGCGGGGCGCCATTATTGATTATGTCCGCAAGCAGGACTGGCTGCCCCGGCGGGTGCGCCAAACCGATATTATTATCAGCAAGGCGGAGGAGCAGCTTACCGGGGAGCTGGGCCGCCCTCCCACCAGGGAGGAGATCGCCAGCCGCCTGGGGATGAGCCTCGCCAAATACGATAAATGCGTCTATGAGATGTCCGGGGAGAGCATGTACTCCTTTGAGGCGCTGCTTTCCGCCCCGGTGCAGATGAACCACTTTAGGCTCCAGGAGGACAGCATGGGCCCGGAGGAGCAGATGGATGAGCAGGAGCTGCGCCAGGAGCTGGCCAGGGCCATCGACGAGCTGAACCAGCAGGAGCGCACCGTCCTCTCCCTCTACTACTACGAGGAGCTGACCATGAAGGAAATTGGCCAGGTGATGGGGGTCAGCGAGCAGCGCATCGGCCAAATCAACCGCAAGCTGATAAAGAAACTTAGGGCCCGGATGGTGGGCTATATGAAAGGATGAGACTATGCTGAGAGGGTTTTACACCGCCGCGTCGGGAATCCTGACCAACGAAAGGACGCTGAACGTCCTCACCAACAACATGGCCAATGCCAAGACGCCGGGCTTTCGGGCCTCCCGCGTGGTGACCACCACCTTTGACCACGAGCTTCTGACCCGCATCGAGGGCCAGAACACCGGGCGCATCGGCGTGGGCAGCCCCATGCGCCGGGTGGAGGATGTGCTGGTGGATTACAGCCCCTCCTCCCTGGAGGAGACCGGCAGTCCCTACGACATGGCCTTGGACGGCCTGGGCTACTTCAACATCCAGGACGCCGACGGCAACCAGTACCTCACCCGCAACGGCGCCTTCGAGCTGGACGCGGAAAACCGCCTTGCCCTTACTGCCGGGGGACTGGTGATGGGGGAAGAGGGGATCATCGAGCTGCCCACCTCTGATTTTATTGTGGATACCGACGGCACCATCTACGACGCCACCGGCGAGGTGGTGGACCGCCTCCTGCTCACCATCCCCCCGGAGGGGACCCAGATTGAGGAGCAGCGCAACGGGATGTACACCGTGGCGGATATGGAGGCGAATCTGCCGGTGGACGCCAGCACCCATGTGATTCAGGGGGCGCTGGAGCGCAATAACATCGACCTGAACCGGGAATACGCCATGGTGATGGAGGCGCAGCGGGCCTTCCAGTCCTGCAGCTCCGCCCTTCAGATCATTGACCGCATCGACCAGAAGGCGGCGCAGCAGATCGCGGCCCTGTGAGATAAATCATTTTGGAAGGAATAGGGAAAGGAGTTTGATGGAATGAAGATCGCCTTTTATAACGGCGTTTCCGGTATGCTCTCCTACCAGGAGGCGATGAACCGCGTCGCCCACAATGTGGCAAACAGCGGGACCATTGGCTTCAAGCCGGACCAATCGGTGTTTTCGGACCTCCTGTACACCCGCATGGCGGTCAACACCCCGGAGGAACCCCTCACCGGCCATGGAGTGAAGATTGAGGACACCCGCCTGGTTTACCGCCAGGGGCCCCTGGATATTACCGGGGAGAAGCTGGACTTTGCCATGACCGGGGACGGGCTTTTCGCGGTGCGCCGCCCCGACGGAACCACTGAGTACACCCGCGCCGGCGCCTTTGACATCAGCATCGAGGGAAAGAAGAAGGGATATCTGGTGACGGGGGACGGCTCCCACGTCCTGGGCCCCGACGGCAAGCCGGTGGAGCTTACAAGAGAAAGCGATGACGGCCCCTTCGACCTGGAGGGCCTGAAGGATAAAATCGGCATCTACGATTTTCCCAATCCCTACGGTCTGGAGCATTCCAGCGGGGTGTGCTTCCGGGAGACCGAGACCTCCGGGGCGGCGGTAGCCATCAACGGCAAGCGAAGCGGCAGCCAGAAGGAGGTTTACCCCGGCCGGATCTATAATATCCGGGAGGGCGCCCTGGAGCGCTCCGCGGTGGACCTTTCCGATGAGATGGTGGGGGTCATCGTCAGCCAAAGGGCCTTCCAGCTCAACGCCCGGATGGTGCAGACAGCGGACGAGTTGGAGCAGGTCATCAACAACCTGCGGTAAAAGCGAAGGAATAAAGGAGGTGAAAGTGAATGCTACAGAGCTATAGTGACCTGAACGATATGCACATTGATGCCCTGCGGGAGATTGGAAACATCGGGGCCGGCAACGCGGCATCCTCCCTGGCGATGATGCTGGCGGACCAGATTGATATTTCGGTGCCTACGGTGCGCATCCTGGAATATGAGCGGGTGATGGAGGAGCTGGGCGGACCGGAGCAGATGATTGTAGGACTGCTCCTCTGCCTGGAGGGGGACGTGAACGGGATGATCATGTTCCTGCTCCACCAGAACTTTGCAAACAAGCTGGTGGGTTCTCTCCTGGGGGAGGAGCCGCCAGAGGATGGCGAGTTGGACGAGATGGCCTATTCCGCCCTCCAGGAGGTGGCCAACATCATGGCAGCCTCCTACGTCAACGCCATCGCCTCCCTTACGGAGTTCAAAATTGACATTACCGTACCTTCCATGTGCGTGGATATGCTGGGGGCGATCCTGAGCGTGCCGGCCATCCACTACGCAAACATCAGCGACAAGATGATTTTCATCGAGGATAAATTCAGCGGCAAGGATCTGGAGGCTCCCAACCATGTCCTCCTGATTCCGGATGTGGAGTCGCTGGAAAAAATTATGGAGAAACTGGGGATAGAACTATGAGTGCAACCATCAAGGTCGGAATCGCCGACCTGAATGTTGCCCAATCTCCGGATATTCTGGTGACATACGCATTGGGCTCCTGCGTGGGGATCTGCCTCTACGACCGGGTGAAAAAGATCGCAGGGCTTTCCCACATCATGCTGCCGGACAGCACCGTTACCCATGGAGCGATCCAAATCGCGCGCTTTGCGGATACGGCTATCCCAAAGCTGGTGCAGCAGATGGTGGCAAGAGGGGCGACCAAGAGGGTGTTGACAGCAAAGATCGCCGGAGGGGCGAGAATGTTTGCCTCCGCAAACAACAGCTCCCTGTCCAACATTGGGCAGCGGAATGTTCAGGCGGTAAAGGAGGCCCTGGCGAAGCAGGGCATCCCCATCATCGCGGAGGATACGGGAAAGGACTACGGACGGACGCTGTTCTTTAATACAGAGGACGGCATCATGCACATCAAATCGGCTAAGAGCGGCGAGTGGTTCTGGTAAAGGGGACCGCAAACCGAAAAAACAGCTGGGGAACCCCCCAGCTGTTTTCCTTTATCACCGTCTGGCAAAAAGAAGGCCATTCTTCTTTTTGCTTCTTTTTCTTCTTTTGCAAGAAGAAAAAGAAGAAGGTTCCTCACTTCCGCATCGAAAGGTGGCGGACAATCTCTGCCCCAATCTCCCCCAGGGGGAACTGCTTTTGGACGGCGCCATTGTTGAAGGCCACCATGGGCATTCCGTAGACCACGCAGGTCTCCTTATCCTGGCCCACGGTGTAGGCCCCGGCCTGGCGCATTTTCAGCAGGCCCTTGGCCCCATCGGCACCCATGCCGGTGAGGATGACCCCCATGGCGTTGCCCTTGGCGATCTCCGCCACCGAATCAAAGAGAACATCCACCGAGGGGCAGTGGCCGCTCACCTTGGGCCCCTGCTCGCTGCGGACGTAATAGCCCTTAGCGTCCTTGGCCAGGCGCAGATGGTATTCCCCGGCGCCGATGATGATTTTCCCTTGCTCCACCCGGTCCCCAGGCTCCGCCTCCTTCACCGACATTTTGCAGATGCGGTCCAAACGCTGGGCGTACATCTTGGTAAAAACTGGGGGCATATGCTGGACGATAACCACGCCGGGGGTATTGGCGGGAAGATCCCGCACCACCTCCAGGATGGCTTCGGTGCCGCCGGTGGAAGCGCCGATGGCGATAATCGGGGCGTCGGTGCCGAAGCTCCTGCGCAGGGTGAGGGGAGGATGGGCCGCGGCGGGAGCGGCGGCAGGGGAGGAAAGCACCCCAGGGGAGCGAACCGGACCCCGCCGGGCCACCTTAGCGGCAGCGGCAATATGGATTTTTACGGTCAGCTCGGACATAAAGCGCCGCATCCCGTCAGGGCCTTTTATCTCCGGCTTGCGGACAAACTCCACCGCGCCGGCGCTGAGGGCGTCCAACACCCGAATGGGGGCGGAGCTTACCACCACCACCGGCAGGGGATTTACCGGCATCAGCTGCTTAAGGAAGTCGATGCCGTTGAGCTTGGGCATTTCCACATCCAGGGTAGCGACGTCCGGCTTCAGGGCTTTGATTTTTTCCATGGCATCCATGGCGTCCACCGCAGAGCCAATCACCTGGATGCGGGGATCGGAGGCCAGGGCTTCGGTCAATGCCTTGCGGAAGAAGACAGAATCGTCCACAATGAGCAGCCGGATTTTATCAGTACGGGCGTTGGTCATGGTGGTCAGCTCCTTCTCTGGTAGATTGCAGGTTGAATATACCGGTAACGGGTGTTGGTGCCAATGCTCTCCGAATGGCCGATGAAAAGGAATCCGCCCTCGGAGGTCCAGTCGTAGAATTTATTGATGATGCCGTCCTTGGTGGGACCATCGAAATAGATCATCACATTGCGGCAAAAGATCAGGTCAAAGGGGCGCTTGAAGTGGAAGGGCTCCATCAGGTTGCCGGGACGGAACACCACTTCCTTACGGATCTTCTCGCAGATCTGGAAGGTGCCGTCGGGGCGGGGGACCAGGTACTTGGAGCGCCAGCTGGCGGGAAGGCCGCTAAGCTCCTGGTCGGTGTAGATCCCCTTCTGGGCCTTGGTGAGCACCCGCATGGAGATATCGGTTGCCAGGATGGTGGTATCCCACCGGCCCTTGCGGGCACCGAAGTATTGGTCGATGAGCATGGCGATATTATAAGCCTCCTGTCCGGAGGAACAGCCTGCGCTCCAAATGCGGAACTCGTTATTCCGGCGGGTCTTCTCAAAGAAGGGGAGGACCTCCTTCTCCAGAAAGATGAAGTGCTCCTTTTCCCGCATAAAGAAGGAAAGGTTGGTGGTAAGCTTATTAAGCATAGCGGTCATCTCGTTGCCGCTTTGGTCGCTTTTCACCAGGTCCAGGTACTGCTGGAAGCTGTTGCAGCCCCGCTGGCTCAGCTCGTGGGAGAGGCGGCTTTCAATCAGCACCCGCTTTTTGGTGAGGTCGATGCCATATTTGGATTTGACAAAGGAGGTAAGGTCCTGAAATTCTTTGTCAGTAATCCGAATCATTCTAGATGGCGCGGTGTTTTCCATGGACACAGGGGGTCGCTCCTTCCTTGTGATGGTATCCTACTATTTTATACCGAAGTTACCGACTTTCCCTGCGGGCTTCGGTAAAGGTCCCTTTTGCCCCCCAAACGGCGGAAGGGCCGTCCAAACAAGGGAACGAGAAAGATGCCGCCCCTCCCGCCAGAGAGGGGCAGCAGGGTTATCAATAGGGGCGCAGGTCACTTTGGAAAAACTTTTCGCAGTCGATGTTCAGGACCACCTTGCCCGCCACATTGGCGATGGAGGAAAGGTAACGGTCCCCGGTGCGGGCGCCGGAATCCGGCGGAGGATTGCGCAGGGCGTCGTCCATTGAGACCACGTCCGCCACCATGTCCACAATCAGGCCCACCTGCATATCCGAAATATTCACCATAATGATGCAGGTTTTGTCGTCGTAGGCCCGCTCCTCCTGTCCGAACTTCAGCCGGACATCGATGATGGGGGCCACCTTGCCCCGGAGGTTGATGATGCCCTTGAAGTATACCGGCAGGCCGGGGATATGGGTGATGGGCTGGATGCCGATGATTTCCGAAATGTACAGAAGCTCAATGCCATAGCAGGTGTTGTCAATAAAGAAGGTGAGGTAACGGCCCCGGAGATCCGCCAGGGCGTCTTCCGACACGTTTTTTGTGTCGATGCTCACGGTAACTCCCCCTTTCCTCAGCGGTAGCTGTTCAGCAGATTATTGGCGTCCAAAATGAGGCTGATGCTGCCATCCCCCAAAATGGTGCAGCCGGAAATGCCCATTTGCTTAATCTCGTACTTGGAGAGGAACTTGGGGAAGGGCTTAACCACCACCTGCTGTTCCCCCAAAAGCTCGTCGGCAAAGATGCAGGCCACCTTCTCGCTGTTTTCGATCTGCATAATGATACCGTCTGTCAGCTCGGTGACCTGGGTATCAATGCCAAAGATTTGGTGCAGCCGGATGAGAGGATAGCACTGGCCCCGAAGCATGATCATCTCCGAACCGTCGGTGTCGGTAACCAGCTGGCCGCCGTCCGAGAGCTTGAAGGACTGCTTGATGGAGGTGATGGGCAGGGTGAAGACCGAGCTGCCCACCGCCAGCTCCATGCCGTCCACAATCGCCAGGGTGAGGGGGATCTTGATGGTGAAGGTGGTGCCTTCCCCCCGCTTGGAATCAATGGAAAGGGTACCGCCCACCTTCTCCAGATTTTGGCGGACCACGTCCATCCCCACGCCTCTGCCGGAGAATTCGGTGACCTCCTTGTTGGTAGAAAAGCCGGGGAGCATGATGAAGCCGAAGATCTCCTTATCGGTGTACTCACTTTCCGGCTTGGTGAGAAGGCCGTTGGCGCGGGCCTTCTTCATCAGGACGTCGGTATCCAGGCCCTGTCCGTCATCGGAAATGGTAATGACGATTTCCCCGCCGATGTTTTTGGCGGCCAGGGTAATGCGGCCCTTGGCGGGCTTGCCCTTTTGGAGGCGCTCCTCCGGCAGCTCGATGCCGTGGTCCATGGAGTTGCGGATCATGTGCATAAAGGGGTCGCCGATGGCTTCGTTGATGGTCTTGTCCACCTCGGTATCGCCGCCCTCGGTGATAAGATCCACGTCCTTATCCAGCTTTTTGCACATATCCCGGACGATGCGGTTCATCCGCTGGAAAACGCCGGAAAGGGGCACCATGCGGATGGACATGACCACGTCCTGGAGCTCGTCGGTGAGCTTTCTCAGCTCGCGGGCGGATTTGTGAAAGTTATCCAGCTTCAGGCCCCGCAGTTCGGGGTTGCCCACCACCATGGATTCGGAGGTGACGATCTCCCCCACCAGGTCCATCAGCTGGTCCAGCTTGGACTGGTTGACGCTGACGAGGCTCTGCTTCACCTTGCCGGTGCCGGCCGCCGCGGGGGCGGAAGCAGCGGGAGTAGCCGGGGCCGCGGCGGGCTTGGCCGGAGAGGGCTCCCCGCTTCCGGCCGGGGCGGCCTGAGCCTCCTGGGCCGGGGCGCTTTGGGGAGTGTCCTCAATAACCTCGTAGGTCTTGATGTTCACCG
>WSMP01000027.1 GCA_013316495.1 Angelakisella sp. | reverse complement strand
CCTGGGCCAGGCGGTGGCCAAAACGGCCCTAAACGGCGTCCGGGAGGGGGAGACGGTCCTTCTTATCCACAGCGTCCCTGGGGATACCGGAGTGGAGGAGCGCTTTTCTGCCGCCGAGGCCCTGCTCCTTGCCCAGGGCCGCCGGGTAAAATCCCTTGCCCTGGGGCCGGGGGAGCCGGTGGAAGCGGTTTTGGACGGTTTGGAGGAGGAGCCGGTCCAGGCCCTGCTGGCCTTTGAGGCCGCCGCCCTGGAGCGGGTCTCGGATATCCTTGCGGCCCTGGAATCGCCGCCCCTCCTTTACGGGGTGGGCAGCACCGCCCAGGTAATCGCCGGGCTGGAGCGGGGGAGCATCACCGCCGCGGTGGCCCAAAACGATTTTTCGGTGGGGTACCTGGCGGTGGAGCAGGCCGCCTGCCTGGCCCGCCGGAGGACCCCGGCCCAGCGGGGGGAGCTGCGCTTTTTTACAGTGCGCAAGGAGAACATCCGCGAGCCGGAATACCAAAAGCTGCTGTTCCCGGTGATCTGGTGACGGCGGGGAAAGGGGGAGAGGGATTGTGAGGAAAAAGCGGCTGGCGGCCCTTTTGGCCGCCCTCCTGCTGGCGCTGGCCCTCCCCGCCTGCTCGGCGGCGGAGGAGCCGCCGGCCATCCGCATCGGCGTCGCCGTCTACCTCCAGGAGGACACCTTCATTTCCACCATCACCCAGCACCTCCAGCAGATGGCCATGGAGGAGGAGCAGGCCAGGGGGGTAAAAATCAACCTGAGCATCGCCGACAGCCGGGGGAACCAATCGGTGCAAAACGAGCAGGTGGACCGGTTTTTGGACCGGGGGTGCGATGTCATCTGTGTAAACATTGTGGACCGGACCGCGGCGGCGGTGCTGGTGGACAAGGCCCAGGCCGCCGGGGTGCCCATCATCTTCTTTAACCGGGAGCCGGTGGAGGAGGACCTGAACCGCTGGGAGCGGGCCTACTATGTGGGCTCCAAGGCGGACCGGGCGGGGAAGCTCCAGGGGGAGCTGGTTTTAAACGCCTGGCGCTTTTCCCAGGAGGAGCTGGACCGCAACGGGGACGGCGTCCTCCAGTATGTGATGCTGGAGGGGGAGCCGGGGCACCAGGACGCCCTGATGCGCACCGAGTACAGCGTCCGGACCCTGGTTTCCGCCGGGGTGCCGGTGGAAAAGCTGGCCAACAACAACGCCGACTGGCAGCGGGGCCAGGCAAAAATGCGGATGCAGCAGTGGCTGGACCAGCTGGAAAAGCCCATCGAGGTAATCTTTGCCAACAACGATGACATGGCCCTGGGGGCCATTGACGCCCTGGTGGAGGAGGGGATACCGCCGGAGGAGATGCCCTTTATTGTGGGGGTGGACGCAACGCCCCCCGCCCTGGCGGCCATGGCGGAGGGGAGCCTGAAGGGGACGGTGCAGAACGACGCCAAGGGCCAGGCGGAGCGGATGCTGGAGCTTTGCTGCAAGCTGGCCTTTGGGGAGGAGCTTCCCCCGGAGAAAATCACCGACGGACACTATGTTTGGCTATGGTACACCGCTGTGACCAAGGAGAACCTGACGGCGCTCCTTGGGGAGCTGTCATAATTCATCACAGAAAAAGGAGTATGGACAGATGGAATTGGAGCTGAAGGCCCGGCTGGAGCGGGGAGAGTTGGACGAGACACTGGGGCTTTTGTACGGGGAGGACCTGGCAGGGGCCCGCGGCCGCTGCCAAAAGGTGATGGAGAGCTTTGAGGCCGCCTTTGGGAGAGCCCCGGAGGCGCTGTTCAGCGCGCCGGGGCGCACCGAGTTGGGGGGGAACCACACCGACCACCAGCATGGCCGGGTGCTGGCCGCCGGGGTGAACCTGGATATCCTGGCCGCCGCCGCTGTAAACCACACCGGGGTGGTCCGCTTCCAATCGGAGGGGTACCCCATGATTAAGGTGGACCTTCGGGAGCTGGAGCCCAAGGAGGAGGAGAAGAACAGCTCCGCCGCCCTTATCCGGGGGGTGGCCGCCCGGATGGCCCGGCTGGGCTGTCCCCTGGGGGACTGGGGGCTGGACGCCGCCCTGGTTTCCTCGGTGCCTGGGGGGAGCGGTCTCAGCTCCTCCGCCGCCTTTGAGGTGCTGGTGGGGACGATGGTGGACCACCTCCTCTGGGATGGAAAGCGAAGCCCGGTGGAGATTGCCCAAATCGGCCAGTACGCCGAAAACGTCTACTTCGGCAAGCCCTGCGGCCTGATGGATCAAACCGCCTCCTCGGTGGGCGGGGTGGTGGCCATTGACTTTGCCGACACTGCCCGGCCGGTGGTGGAGGCCATCGCCCTGGATTTGGCCGCCGGGGGCTACGCCCTGTGCATCCTGGATTCCGGGGCGGACCACGCCGACCTCACCAGCGAATACGCCTCCATCACCCAGGAGCTGGCCGCCGTCTGCGGCTGCTTTGGGAAAAAGGTCCTCCGGGAGGTGCCGGAGGAGGACTTTTTGGCAAACCTCCCCAAGGTGCGGGCCGCTGCCGGGGACCGGGGGACCCTCCGGGCCCTCCATGTCTACGGGGAAAACCGCCGGGCCGCCCAGGAGGCCCAGGCCCTCCGGGAAGGGGATATCCCCCGGTTCCTCCGCCTGGTTCGGGAATCGGGCCGCTCCTCCGCCCTCTACCTCCAAAACGTGGTGCCCACCGGACAGAGGGAAAAGCAGGAGCTGCTCCTCACCATCGCCCTGGCGGAGCGCCTTTTGGAGGGGGAAGGGGCGGTTCGGGTCCATGGCGGCGGCTTTGGGGGCACCGCCCAGGCCTTTGTCCCGCTAAAAAAGCTCCCGGCCTTCCAGGCGGGGATAGAAGCCGTCCTGGGGGAGGGCAGCTGCCATGTGCTGTCCATCCGCCCGGTGGGCGGGGTTCGCATTGGATAAGGGAGGAGGTTTTACGATGACAAGCCAAGAGCTTTCCCGCACAGTGGACGCCCTGGCGGGCTACGCCATGGAAAAAAAGCTCATCGCCCCAGAGGACCGGGTTTGGGCGGTAAACAGCCTGCTGGCGGCCCTGGGAGCCGATGAATACATCGAAGGGGGGGAGGCGGTTCAAGGGCCCCTGGCGGAGCTTCTGGAGCGCCTTGCCACCCACGCCGTAAAGGCCGGCCTCTGCGGGGAGGACATCACCAGCCGGGACCTTTTTGACACCAGGCTGATGGGCCTTTTAACCCCCCGGCCCTCCCAAATCATCGGGGAGTTCTGGAGCCGGTACGGGGATTCCCCCCAAAGCGCCACCGACTGGTACTACGCCTTCAGCCAGGATGTAAACTACATCCGCCGGGAGCGCATCGCCCGCGACCGCAAGTGGGTGGCCCCCACGGAGTACGGGGATTTGGACATCACCATCAACCTTTCCAAGCCGGAAAAGGACCCCCGCGCCATCGCCGCTGCCAAAAAGGCCCCCCAAAGCGGCTACCCCAAGTGCCAGCTCTGCCGGGAAAACGAGGGGTACGCCGGCCGGATGAACCACCCCGCCCGCCAGAACCTGCGGGTCATCCCGGTGTCCATCGACGGCCAGGATTGGTTCTTCCAGTATTCCCCCTATGTCTACTACAACGAGCACTGCATCCTCTTTAACGGGGCCCATGTCCCCATGAAAATTGATGCGGCCACCTTCCGCAAGGAGCTGGATTTTGTCACCCAGTTCCCCCACTATTTTGTGGGGAGCAATGCCGACCTGCCCATTGTGGGGGGGTCTATCCTCAGCCACGACCATTTCCAGGGGGGGCGGTACACCTTTGCCATGGAGCGGGCCCCCCTGGAGGAGACCCTTGCCTTCCCCGGTTTTCCGGGGATTAAAGCGGGAATTGTGCGCTGGCCCATGTCGGTGATTCGCCTGACCGGGGGGGATAAGGAGGCCCTTATCCAGCTGGCGGACGGCATCCTCACCGCCTGGCGGGGCTACAGCGACGAGGCCGCCGGCATCTTTGCCCAAACCGGCGGGGAGCCCCACAACACCATCACCCCCATCGCCCGGCGGAGGGGGGAGGACTACGAGCTGGATTTGGTGCTGCGCAACAACCGCACCACCCCGGAATACCCCCTGGGGGTGTTCCACCCCCACCAGGAGCTGCACCACATCAAAAAGGAGAACATCGGCCTGATTGAGGTGATGGGGCTGGCGGTTCTTCCCGCCCGCCTCAAGGGGGAGCTGGCCGCTTTGGCCGGGGCCCTGGCGGCGGGGGCGGACCTGCGGGCCGCCGAAGAGACCGCCAAGCACGCCGATTGGGCGGAGGAGCTGCAAAGCCGCTACCGCTTCACCCCGGAAAACGGGATGTCCATCCTCCAGGAGGAGGTGGGCAAGGTGTTTGCCCAGGTGCTGGAGCACGCCGGGGTCTATAAATGCACCCCGGAGGGCCGGGCGGCCTTCCGCCGCTTCGCCGCCAGTCTGTAGGGGGGAGGAAAGGCAATGACAAAGCAAAGCAGGCCCTTCGGGCAGATGGAGGGCCGGGAGATTCCGCTGCTCACCCTGAAAAACGAAACCATGGCGGTGGAGCTGCTCCCCCTCGGGGCGGCGGTGAGAAGCCTTTGGGTGCCGGATAAAGGGGGGAACCCCACCGACGTGGTGCTGGGATACGAAAGCCTGGAGGAATACCGGGAGCTGGACGGCTGCCTGGGGGGCACCCTGGGGCGGTGCGCCAACCGCATCGGCGGGGCCCGCTTCGCCATCGGCGGCCGGGAATACCGCCTAACCGCCAATGAGGGGGCAAATACCCTCCACGGCGGGGCGGTGGGCTTTCACAAGCGCCTTTGGGACTGGGAGGCCGGGGAGGAGCAGGTCACCTTCACCCTGCTTTCCCCAGACGGGGAGGAGGGATTTCCCGGAAATCTCCAGGTCCAGGTGCGCTACACCCTGGCAGGCAGCGCCCTGGTGATGGACTACCGTGCCAAAAGCGACCGGGACACGGTGGTGAACCTCAGCGGGCACAGCTATTTTAATTTGGCGGGCCACAGCGGGGGAAGGGTGGAGGAGCACCGGCTCACCCTCCACGCCAAAGAGTACACCCCCGCCGGGCCGGATAACGTCCCCCTGGGTGTTTTATCCCCGGTGGCGGGCACCCCCCTGGATTTTTGCGCCGAGACCCCCCTGGGGGAGAGGCTGGGGGACCCGTTCCTCCAGGCTGCCGGCGGTTTTGACCACAACTTTGCCCTGGAGGGGGGGCACACCGGGGAGGCGAAAAGCGGGGCGGAGGTTTGGTGCCCCCGCACCGGCATCGCCCTGGAGCTGCGCACCACCCTGCCGGGGTTGCAGCTTTACACAGCGGGGTTCCTCACCCCCCGCAGGGGGAAAGAGGGGGCGGTGTACGCCCCCGGCCACGCCGTCTGTTTGGAGGCCCAGCACTTCCCCGACGGGATCAACCACCCCGCCTTCCCCTCTCCCCTCCTTCGGGCGGGGGAGGAATACCAGGAGCAGACGGTGTACCGCTTTTCGGTGCGGTAGGGGATTTCCCAAACCGCCGAAACTGCATTATAAAGTATGGGGCCTGGAGCTACAAAGTAGATCCAGGCCCCCAGCTTGTCGAAAAACTTTCCCCAGAAGCAGGGCCTGTCGGTCAAGAGGGGGAAAAAGTGTGAAAAGGGGGGCGTTAAGCCCCCCTTTTCGCGTAGAGGGAGCGAAGCGACCGGATAAACCCCGCCGTAGCGGCGGCCCTCAGACTGTCAAAAAAGTTTTTTTGACAGTCTGAGGGCCTGGAGCTGCTTGGCAGCTCCAGGCCCCAGCTTCTTGCCCAAGGGGCTTATTCCGCCTTCGGACCCGCTTCGGCCTGCTTTTTGTTGACCACCTTGGTGATGAAATACACAGGGACGCCAACCGCGCAGAGAATCACCGAAAGGAGGATGCGCTCCAGGGGAACCTGGCAGGCAAAGACAACGCAGAGCACAATGGCGATGAGCAGGGTGACCGGATAGCCAATCATTTTGAAGGGGCGATCCAGGTCGGGCCTTTTTTTCCGGAGAACGGCCAGGGAAAGGGCCACAAAAACATCCATGATGCGGGCGATAAACACGCACATGCCCAGCAGGGTGGTAAAGTTCCCAAGCCACAGCAGGAGGACTGCAAACAGGGCGTAGCAGCTGATTGCAACATAGGGGGTGGAGGTTTTGGGGTGGACCTTCGCCAGGGGATAGGGGAAGGAGCCGTCCCGCGCCAGGGAGAACGCAACGCGGGGGGTGGTCAGCAGCATCCCGTTTAGGGAGGCGAGGATGGAGGCAAGGGCGCAGATGGCAAGAACGGCGCCGCCGGCGCTGCCAAAGATGGCGGAGGCGGCCATTGCCACCGCCTTGTCGCTGTTCGCCAGCCCTTCCACCCCCAGCGTCCGGATGCACACCACGGTCAGCAGCATATAGATGACGATGATGCAGGAGATGCCCAGCAGGATGGCCCTGGGTAGCGTTTTTTTGGCGTCCTTAATTTCCTCGCTCATGTAGCAAAGCTGGTTGTAGCCCCCAAAGGCGAAGAAGGCAGGGACGGCTGCGGCCACCGCCCCCTTCCAGCCCGCAGAGGAGGACACCACCGGCTGGAAATCGAAGCCGCCCCGGAAGAGGAACAGGCCGCCGAGGATGACAACGGCAAGGCCGAGGATTTTTGCAATGGTCAGCCCGGAGGTGACCGCCGAGCCCTGCTTTACGCCATAGATGTTGAAGACGGCGGCGCATAGAATGATAACGGTGCCGGTTATTTTGCAGGCAAGCGGCGAAAGGGAGAAGAAAAAGGTCAGGTAGTTTGTCACCGCCAGGGCGTACAGGGCCATAACGGCCACCTCGTTGACCATTTTGCCCCAGCCGTAAAAATAGGCAAACTTTGTGCCAAAGGCCTCCCGCAGGTAGTTGTAGGCGCCCCCCGCCTGGGGCATTGCAGGCGCCAGCTCAATATAAACAAGGGACATTAAAAACACGCAGATACCCGCCAACACCCAGGCCAGGAAAATTGTGCCGCTGCCCTGGGCCGCCGCCATAATTTCGCCGGGGACGGTGAAAATACCGGAGCCAATGACACTGGTAATCATAATCATGACACAGGGAAACAGGGTCAGGGTGCGTTTTAACCCGCTGTTTTCACTCACTGGAATATCCTCCCTTCATCTAACTTACTGTATGGTTTCGCCGGTGGCCGTAGCGATGGCGTATTCCGAAAGGTCCTGCCCGAAGCCGGGAAGGTCCGGAACCTCAAAATAGCCGTCCTTGGGCTGGTAGTCGTATTTCCCCAGCCTTGTAATGCCGGGGAGGGTATTCCCGCAATGGTGCTCGTGAATGACAAAGTTCGGAAGGGCTGCCTCAAATTGCAGGGAGACAGCCACCGAAATGGGGCTGGAGCAGACATGGGTCTGAATTCCAACATCGTACAGATGGGCAAAGTCGCAAATCTTCTTGCACTCGGTGATTCCGCCGCAGTTGCCAATATCGGGCTGCGCAATGGAGATACATCCCGATTCAATCAGGGGCCGGAAGCCCCAGCGGGTGAAGGTGCGCTCCCCCGTTGCCAGGGGGATGGAGGTGTTGGCGGCAATCTTTTCAAACACCCTGTGGTTTGTGGGGGTGGCCGGCTCCTCCAGGAACATGGGGCGGTATTTTTCAGCCATCCTTGCAAACTGGATGGAGGAGACCCCGTCGGTCATGGCGTGGTTTTCAAGGAGCACCTCGCCGTCCTTGCCCAGCAGAGAGCGGACCAGGGCAATGCGCTCTTCGGCGGTGTTCATAATTTCCGCGCTCAGGTGCCCCGTGGCATCCAGGTAGTTGACATTAGGGCCGGTTTTGCGCTGCTCGAAGAAATTGACCTTAACCGCAGTATATCCCTGGTCGATGGCCGCCTTGCAGGCGTCCTCGTATTTTTTCAGGGCGCCGCTGCGGTCATAGGCCTCTCTCCCCCAGCCAAATTGCAGCTGGCTTGCGTAGGTCCAAAGCCGGTCCCGCTGCTTCCCGCCCAGCAGCTCGTACACCGGCGCGCCGTAGTATTTGCCCTTGATATCCCAAAGCGCGGTGTCAATCGCGCTGATAGCGGCCATGATGATGGGGCCGTTCCCCTGTGCCCAGAAGGTGTCCTTGTACAGCTTTTCCCAGATAACCTCGTGGTGGAGGGGGTTCATGCCAAGGATTACCCGCGCGTAATCCTTTAGCAGCTCGTAGGCTGCCGTCGCGCCGGTGACAATGGCAACGCCGGCCTCGCCAATGCCATAGATTCCCTGGTCGGTATTGACACGGCAGATAATTGGCCGGACCGGGCCGGCGCCTTCGGTTTTCAGCTTCATAATATCAACGCTTACGATTTTCACAGTCTATCAACTCCTCCTGTATTATGTAATACGTATTACATAATACAGGATAGCATGGCGAAAAGAAAAAGTCAACCTGGTGCACAGAGAAAAAAAGCCCGGTCTTTTGTGCGTTTTACACAACAGCTTTATTTTTTGGGCGGGATAACCATTGTGTTTTTCCAAGGGTTCTGATAAAATATTGCCATGGGAAATTGCCAGCGGCACGTCTGGACCGCAGTGCAACGGGAAGGTGACTGCTTATGGAGATTATAAAGAGGGACAATGTGGCGGACGCGATTTACGACGCCCTTTATCAGAAAATTGCCAGCGGCCAGTGGGCAGAAGGGGATAAAATCCCCAATGAGTTTGTTCTGTGCGAGGAGCTGGGGGTCAGCAGGGTTTCGGTGAGGAGCGCGATCCAACGATTTGTGGCGCTGGGGATGCTTGAGGTAAAGCGGGGGGACGGCACGTATGTCAAAAACTTCTCCCTGCAGGAATACCTTCAGCAGGCGGTCCCCTTTATCATCCGAAGCGAGGACCGGCAGGATATGATCGAATTTCGCGAGGCGCTGGAATCAAAGGCGGTGCGCATGGCGGTAGAGCTTCATAACGAGGAGGAGATCGAGGAGCTGATACGCCTGTTCCATGTCAGCAACGACGCCTTCAAGCGGTGTGACCTGGCCGCCTACGTCGCCCTTGACATGGATTTTCACAGGTATCTTTGCGCCATGTCCCACAACAAAATCCTTGTGACTATGTGGGACGCCTTTGTCAGGCCCCTTTCGGAAACGGTGCGGTACACCGCCTCCAATGTAATTACGTCCGGGGTGGATGTGGAGGACCACCACCTGCTGATTGCACTGGCCATCCGGGAGCGCAACGTGGAAAAGGCGCTGCATAACCTCCATATCGTCCTTGAAGGGGTGTTGGCGCCCCGGATGGAGGGCAGCCCCCGGCCTTTCCCCGCTGAATGATACCTTTAGCTGTCGAAAAACTCTCCCCAGAAGCAGGGCCTGTTGGTCAAGAGGGGGAAAAAGTGTGAAAAGGGGGGCGTTAAGCCCCCCTTTTCGCGTAGAGGGAGCGAAGCGACCGGATAAACCCCGCCGGAGCGGCGGGCCTCTGCCTTTTTGATAGCCGGAGGAGATTTTCAGGGGAGCTCCTCCGGCCCTTCCAGCTCCTCCAATTCCGCCAGCCTGCCTAAAATCTCCAGCTGCCGCTCGTAAATCAGCAGGTCCTTGTTGTATTTAAAGTAGGGCGCGCAGCCGTACTTGCCGATGAACTGCACACAGTCGTGGTTTACCGTCAGCTCGGTGGTGAGAACCAGCAGCTCCTGTCCCTCCTGGAAGACCTCCCCGCAGAAGGCGAATAGATTCTCCAGGTGCTGACCCACCAGCTTTGCCTGCCGCCGGGTCTCCCGGCGCTGCTCCTCCAAAAGGGCGAGGAGGGCCTCCAGCAGCTTTTTGCCGCTTTGGATTTCCCCCGCCTGGGCCTTGGCAAGAAGCTGCTCCAGCAAAGGGATAAGGTCCCGCAGGGCGGTGGCGTCCTGCCCGGTCAGGGCGGAGGCCTTTAGCCCCTGCTCCAGCTCCTGCCGCCGCTCCTCCAGGAGGGCTTCCAGCAGAGGGACAGGGGCCTCCCCCGGAGCGGCGGTCAGCCTGACCCGCGCCTCCTTCAGCTGCCCCAGCAGAAGAGGGGGGAGCCGCTCCCTGGCGGCCTGCTCCCGGAGGCTGGCAAACACCCCGTCCAAAAGCAGGCCGATAAGGGCCAGGCGCTCGTCAAAGGGGGCCTCGGCGGCGCGCTGGCGGATATCCGCCGGGGCCTTGCCCTCCAGGATTTTTTCCACCTGGTAATGGGACTGGTATTTGCAGAACAGGTCGTAATAGAGGGCGAAGGTCTGGGCGGTTTGGGGGTCCTGGAGATACTGGGCAACAAGGGCGGCGTCCACCGGCAGGCCCCGCTGCTCGTAGAGGACGATGCTTTCGGATAGATCCGCCCAGCCCCTGGGGGTGACAAACCGCTTCCCCTCCACGGTGGCTTCCACCCGGTAAAAATCGTTCCAGCGGGTCTCCAGGTAGGTCATAATGGCGGGGTGGAGCCCCTGCTGACGGCCGTACTCCTTCCAAACCCGGAAGTCCGGCTCCACGTCAATCCGCCGCAGCCGGTCCCAGGTGACCATGTCAAAATCGCGGGCGGAGTGGTTATATTCCGGGGGGTTGCCGGCGGTGACCACCACCCACCCCTGGGGGATGGGGTGGCGGCCAAAGACCTTGTACTGCAAAAATTGCAGCATGGAGGGGGCCAGCGTTTCGGAAACGCAGTTGATTTCGTCCAGAAAGAGAATCCCCTCCTTCCGGCCGGTTTCCTCCATCATGTCGTAAACAGAGGCGATAATTTCGCTCATGGTGTATTCCGAAACGCGGCAGGCTTTTCCGCCGTAGCTCTTTTCCAGGATGACAGGCAGGCCGATGGCGCTTTGCCTGGTGTGGTGGGTCATGGAATAGGCCACAAGGCCGATGCCCAGCTCCTGGGCCACCTGCTCCACAATGGCGGTTTTGCCAATTCCCGGCGGCCCCATCAGGCAGAGCGGCCGCTGCCGGGGCAGGGGGATGGCATACTGCCCCTGGCGGTTGCGGGTCAGGTAGGTTTGGACGGTGCAGATGATTTGCTCCTTGGCTTCCTTGATGTTCATGGCCTTATTCCCCGGCGTCCGGCAGGCCGCCCTCTTCCGAGAGCTTTTGCTGCCGCTTCCTCTCCCGCCGGAGCTCCTTTTCCAGCTCCAGCTCCGGGTCCATGGCGCCAAAGGTGCGGCTTTGATATTCCAGCAGCATGGCGTTCAGCTCTGCCCGCTTCAGCTTGGCGGCCTGCTGAAGCAGGTTCTCCATATCCTCCCTGGGGATGAGCTTTTCCGACACCATAACAGAAAGGAGGGCCGGGTGCTTCATCGCCAGGGGGTACAGGCGCTTGCGCTGCCCCTTTATATACTGGAGGCATTCCGCCTGGTACTCCTCCCCCAGCGCCTGCCCCTCCTGGTAGCAGGCGGCGAAGCCCAGAACCCCGCATACCCGGTAGGCCTGGGGAAGCTGGGAAAAGGGGATTTCGCCGGCAATCAGCTCGAAGGGGGCCTTGCCCAGAATCTGGCCGGAGAGCTTAAGCTCCCCCTGCAAAACGGCGCGGCGCAGGTGGCACCCCTGGAAGGCGCGGGCCTTCATGGTGGTGACGGTGGCCGGTATCGTCACCGTTTCCAGGGCGGTTCCCGCAAAGGATTCGGTGCCGATGCTGGTTAGCGCCGGGGGCAGCGTCACCTCCCGGAGGCTTTTGCAGTCCAGGCAGAAATAGGCGCTGATTTTTTTCATCTTGGGGGGGAGGGTCAGGGAAGCCAGCTTGCTGCATCCCCCAAAGGCGCCGGCGCCGATGGTGGTGACGCTGGGGGGGATGAGGACACCGGTCAGCTTTTGGCACTGGGAAAAGGCGTACCAGGCGATGTTCCGGACCCCCTGGGGGATTTCGCACAGGCCGGACAGGCCGGGGGTGCAAAATTCCACCGTCTTGCCGTCGGCGGAAAGGACTAGGCCGTTTTCCACCTTAAAGCGGGGGTTCCCCGCCGCTATCTCGATGCGGACCAGATTGTCGCTGGCGGAAAAGGCCTCCCTTTCGATGGTGGTTACGCTGGCGGGGATGGTGATGGAGGTGAGGCCCAGGCACTCAAAAAAGGCCCGCTCGCCAATTTCGGTCACCCCCTCTGGGATGGTTATGTGGGATAGACTGTAGCAGCTGTCAAAGGTACCGCTGGCGATTTTTGTCACGCCGGCGGGGATGTGCAGCTGGCTCAGCTTGGCGCAGTCCGAAAAGGCGTCGTCGCCAATCTCCTTCACCGTTTCCGGGATGTCCAGGGTGCACAGGCTTTCGCAGCCGCTGAAGGCGCAGTCGCCAATGGACTTCAGCTTCTTCGGGAGGGTGACACTTTGCAGCTTTAAACAGCCGCTGAACAGATCGTCCTCAATTTGCCGTACCTTTTCCGGGATGACGATGCTGGTAAGCTTGTTGCAGTAGGGGAAGACCTGGGAGCCAAGCCTTTTCAGGCTTTGGGGGAGGGTGATAGCCTCCAGCGCTTCACAGCCCAAAAAGGCCATATCGCCAATCTCCACCACCCCCTCCGGGATGGTGACGCTGGCAAGGTGTTCGCAGTGGCGGAAGGCCTCCGGCCCGATGACCGTCACCCCCTTTGGGATGACGACGCTGGTGAGGCTGTTGCAGCCCCAGAAGGCGTCCTCCCCGATGGCCGTTACCTCTTCCGGGATAACCACCGCCCCGCCGGAGCCACTGTACTTTTTTAGCACGCCGTTTTGAATCGTAAACCCTTTTTGCGCCATAATCGGCCTCCTTTCAATAAACGCCGCTGGATGGTTCCGCCGCCAGCTCCTCTTCCTCCAGCACCAGCTGGATGGCCCAGGGCGGAAGCTGGGGGTGCCCCTGGCCGAGGAAGACGAAGGCTGCATCGTAGGCGGGCTTTTGGCTGGGGAAGGTCCCATAGCCGTCGGTAAAATAAAGCAGCCCCTTCAGGTTGGCAAACTCCCCCTGGCGGATGAGGTTGTCCACATAGGCGAAGACCGGCCGGAAGTCGGTCCCCCCAAAGCCCCGGAGGGAGAGCCCCGCCATACAGCGCTCCAGGTCCTGCTGGCAGGTAATTTTTATGTCCTCCTGTATCTCTGCGTCGCACAGAAGCAGATGCAGGTTGACCCTTGAAAAAAAGCTCTCGGTGCTTTGTAAAATCTCGTAGGTCCGCTGGATAAATTTCTGCACCAGCGTCCCCTCTACCGAGGCGGAGGTGTCAACCGCCACCACAAATTCCCGAATCAGCCGGAGCTCCCGGTATTCCAAAGGCTCAACAAGGGGAAGGTTTCCGTATAGAGCCAGGCCGTAGGTGTAAAAAATCGGGTCGAAGCCGTCGTCGCTGACCTTGAGGACCTCCCCGGAGACGGCAAATTTTTTCAGGAAGGCGGCGTAATCGTACCGCCTCCGGTTCAGCTGGCCGAGGCTTTGGACCAGGCTGGCGGAGCTGCTGCCCCAGCGGGGGGAGATGGTCTCCAGCTCCACCTGCATCCGCTGCCCCAAAAGCCTCCAGCGGGCTTCGGCCTGGCCGTCATCCCGGCCGAAGTCAAGCTCCTGGCGCTGCACGCCGGGCTTGGAGGAGGGGGAGGCGGCCTCCCGGCGGTACCAAAGCCGGTGGCTGTCCGCCTGGAATAGCCGGGCCAGCTCCTCCAGACGCTCCGGCGCGGGCGGGTGCTCCCGCAGCTGGCGGTACAGGCGCTCCGCCGTCAAACAGCCGCCGTCCGGCCCCGCCCCTTCCAGCTCGATCCGCCGCAAGGCGTCCTCCGGGCCGGAAAAGAGGCCCAGCTCCAAAATGATTTCTTCCACCGCCATGTCGCAGGCCAGGTCCCACAGCTCCGGGGCCACCGCCCCCACGAACATGTGCCGCAAAACGCAGTGGAGCACCAGGTGGAGCAGCTCCCTGGCCACCTGCTCCTGCCCGGCCTTGTACCGGCGCAGGACATGGGCCGCGCCATAGTACAGGCGGGAACCGTCGGTGAGGAGGCTGGCGCCCGGTGCCTGGTGGAGACGCAGGCCGCTTAGGGCCAGGTCCAAAAAGCGCAGGCGGACGCGAAGCAGGTTAAAGGAGAGCTTCAGAATATCCTGGGCCAGCTGCTGGGCTGGCTCCATGGTTTTATTGGACATAGGACACACTCCGTTTTACAGCACCGGGGATGAGGGGGCAACCAAACCTTATCTCTCTACATCATAAAACACAGATAATTCCTTGTCAAGCACCGGCGCCGGGGTGCCCCCGGTGTCACGCCCTGCACGGCCTTCGGCCTTACCTTGGCAA
>WSMP01000026.1 GCA_013316495.1 Angelakisella sp. | reverse complement strand
GAGGAAGGACATGGTGTTGGTGACAAAGCTGAGGAGCACTTCAAACATCTCGAAGAAGCTCTCCACCGCGAAGCCGCCCACCCCTTCGGGGAACAGCTCCTTTTCCCCGCGGATCAGCCGCCCCAGGGGCTCCTTGGCAAACATGATGATAAGGGGAAGCACAAAGAAGGGAACGATATACAGGGGGGTGAAAACGTTGATGTTCAGGGCCATGGTGCCCGCGGCGGCAAAGAGCACCGCCAGGTAAAACACCAGGCCGGCCAAGCCGTTGTTGGAGAAGAAGACCCGTTCCCAGTCTTTGCGCCGCAGCCCCAAAAGAATATTGAAGCCGATGGAAACGATGATGACCACGGCGCCCACGCCCACCGCCGCCAGCAGCAGGAAGTTGGTGTAGCTCCCCTCCATCACCTGGATAAGGTGGGGGCGGCCGAAGATGGCCTGGTGCACCGGGATAAGCAGCTCCTCGAAGCCGAAGACCGACCCGTAGAGGAAGCCGAAAACCATGGAGGAAAGGCCGATGCGGGACATCACCCCGCCGATGGCCATCCCCTTCTTTTTGTAGAGGAACAGCCCCAGGAGGGAGACCAGCAGCCCCTGGCCCAAATCCCCGAACATGATGCCGAAGAGAAGGATGTAGGTAAAGGCCACGTAAGGGGTGGGATCCAAATCCTCGTAGGAGGGGAGGCCGTACATATCCACGAACATCTCAAAGGGCTTTACAAAGGCCAGGTTCTTGAGGCGCACCGGCACCGAAAGGCGGGGCTCCTCGTTGGGGTCCTTCAGGGAGACGGTCACCTTGTCCAGGTCCTGGAAGGCATTGGAGAAGCGCCCCTCCTCCTTCCGGGGGATGTGCCCCAGCACCACAAAGTCGTTCTTTACAAAGGCGGCCTTGTCCCGCAGCTCAAAGGCATTTCCCAGCAGGCAGAGCTTGGCGTAGAGCTTCTGGGCCCGCTCCCGCTCCCCGGCGGCCACCCCGGCAATCTGGGTCTTAATCTCCGCCAGAACGCCCTCCTCCCGCTGGAGGTCCTTTTCGATGAAGGCGATGGCCTCCTGGGGGGTGCCGTGGGCGTAATCCGGCACCCGGATACGCTCAAAGTAGAGGGACTGGAAGAGGCCGTCAATCTCCTGCATATCCGCCATGGCGCAGATGTAAAGGCACCAGGCGTAGCTGCCGTCGTTATCGGAGGAAAAGAGGATAAAGGGACGGTCGCTGTAGCTGCGCAGCTTCTGGTAGCTGTCCAAAGGCAGCCGGCCAAAGCGGAGCTTAATATACTTGCAGGAGAAGAGGCTATCGAAGTTTACCTCCAGGTTGGTGAGATGGCGCAGACGCGCCAGAGCCTTTTTGTGGGAATCAATCAGCTGCTCGGAGCCTCTCTTTTTCGCCAGCAGCTTTTTCAGCTTGGCGTCCAGCCCGTCGATGTAGCCGGAAAACTCCTTGTTCGCTAGGTCCAGCCCCTCGAAGCTGGTATTGCCGAGATCTATGTCCGCCTCCTGGGCGATGGCGCTGAGCTTCTTCCCCAGGCCGGCGTAGGGGTTTTCCTCCTTGAGGGCCGAAAGCCCCGCCGCGTATTCGCTGAGGCTCCCCGCCGTCTCCGGGTGGAAGACGCCGGAATCCAGACAGCGCAGCAGCACCTCGTCCAGCTGTCCCCGCTCCCCACGGATGGTTACCAGGGACATCTTTTCAATGGACACAGACTTCACCACCTTTCTTCTGTTTGGATGATTCGTAATAGGTTATGAAAGGATCAGCATGCTCCGGATCTCCTCCGGGGGCAGGCCGTAACGCACCGATTCGATGATGTTGATGAGGTCCTCCAGTTCAATCTCCAGGTGGGTCATGTAGGCCTGGAGCACCACCGCCGGGTAAGGGGAGTTGCGAAGGTCCCGCCGGCTCTGTTTTTCCCGCTGGATAAGGGCCACGCTTTCGATGAAGCCGTCCTCGGTATCCTGGCCCTCCGGAACAAAGCCGTTCCTGTCCAAAATGGCGTGGAGCTCCTGGGTGCTGCCGGCCCCGATGAGCTGGTCGATGACCTTTTGGGAGGGGGTGCGGAAGGGGAGAAGACTGCGGCGGATAAAGGCCTCGTCGCTGTGGAAGAACCGCTTAAGACGGTAGGCCTGGGTGAGGTTCTCCCAGTCGATGCGCTCATAGGTCATCTTCCGAAGGGCCTCCCGCGCCCCGCCGGAAAACTCCCGGTCGATGGCGGTAAGCATCCACTTATAATAATAGGTGGAAAGGGCCTGCTCGCACCCCATCAGGTCAATCTGCCCGGAGGGGTCCGGCGGAAAGCGCCGGAGGATTTTGCCGTAGGGGGTGTCCCCGAAAAACTCCAAAAGCTCCTGCCAGCTCCCCACCGCCACCAGCTTTTCCAGGTCGTAGGTGGTTTGGTCCGCCAGGCGCTGGTCGTAGTGGAAATCGTACTGGCCGCTGGCCTGTCCCTGTCCCTTGCCGCTGAGATACCGCAGCAGGTTCACCACCTGCTGGATCTCGTCCCGGAAGTAGCGGTAGCGGTAAAAGCTCTGCTGGCCGAAGTCGAAGGCGATGAGCCGCCGGTACTGGATGTAGGAGAGGCTGCGCAGGAAGTTTTCCAGCTGTCCCCGGTGGATAGCAGAGGGGTCCACCTGGGTCAGTACTTCCCGGTAATGGGTGTTATCCCGCAGGTAGGCCGCCACCTCCCCCACCGAGCGCTTTTTTACCAGCTCCTCGCAATCGGCGGCGGTGACTCTGGCCCCGTACATGGCCCTGGCCTTGGTGGCGATGGCCTTGTTGGAAAAGGATTTGAGCATCCCGTCTGTGGCTCCTTTCCGTTCAAAATATCCTGGGAGGGGCTACTTCTGGACGCACCGCTGGAAGATCTCCTCCTCCCACTGGGCGTGGCGTTCTTCGTAGGTCTTTTCCAGTCCCTCCATCAGGGCATGATACCGCTGGGAGATATTTTCCAGCTCCGCCTGGGAGGCTCTGCCTTCCTCGTCCCGGACGACGCCGATGCGCTGGATGGCCTTCTCGGTGTATTCCTCCCGGAACCGCTCCATGTCCCGCTCGGTGTTGGCAAGGGTGTCCTCCAGCGTCTCCTGGGCGTCCTCCACCATGGCGCAGGCCTTGCGGTCCAGCTCCACCAGCTGGTCAAGGATGTTGCCGCTTTGGCTCATTCGGTTGTACCTCCTTTGCAAGGGGGGAGTCCCCCGTTTTTTCGCCAGTTCGCAATACAGCTTAATGATACACCGGAACCGTTTTTTTTGCAAGGAATACCATGGACAAAAAACCCCTTCTTTTCTTTACAAAAGAAGCAAATATGACCAAATTTTTAATGGGGCCTTTGGGCTTTCCAGCTTCTTCCATGCCTGTGGCGGCACCGCCTTGCAAAAGCCCTTTTTGCAGTATTAGCCAGCAAAATCCTGCAAAAAGGATAGTAAATTTTTTGTAAAACTTCCAAAACATCTGTACAACCGGCTGTCTTTATGCTATAATAACACTATTACACTGGCGGCAGGTAAATTTTAAAAATGACGGACTTTACGCTTCAATCCGTCACGCCGCCACCCTCAAAAGGGGCTTTCTTATGGGAGGGATACAGATGAAGCTGAACCTGTTCGACAGCCATGTACACACAGAGCATTCCCACGACGGCCACTCCTCCATGGAGGAGATTTGCGCCCAAGCGGCCAGCCGGGGGGTGATGGGGGTAGCCTTCACCGACCACTACGAATGCGACATTCCGGCGCAGCGCCTGGGGGTGCGGGACACCCTGGCGGAGCTGCCCCGGTTCCAGCGGCAGTACCAGGGGCGTATCCGCCTCACCAGGGGGATCGAGCTGGGACAGGGCCATCTCTACCCGGAGGTGGCGGAGGAAATTCTGGGGAGCGAAAAATTCGACCTGGTGCTGGGCTCCGTTCACACCTCCGCCCCCGGCGTGGACATTGGGGAAATCAACTTCAACAAGCCGGAGGTGAAGGTCTCCGCCATCCTGGAAAAATACTTCCAGGACTGCTACGATATGGCGGTGTGGGGCCGCTTTGACGTAATGGCCCACCTGGGCTACCCGGAGCGGTACATCTGGGGGAAATACCGCATTCCCGTCTCCTTTGCCCCTTACGAGGACGTGATTCAATCCACCCTCAAGCTGCTGGTGGAAACCGGCAAGGGGCTGGAGGTAAACACCTCCGGCTACCGCCAGGGACTGGGAAAAACCATCCCGGTGCTGGCTATCCTGAAGCGGTATTACCAGCTGGGGGGACGCATCGTCACCTTGGGAAGCGACGCCCACCGGGCGGAGGACCTGGCTGCCGATTTTGAGGTTGCCATGGATATCCTCACCGGCATCGGCTTTGAATACTTCGCCTTCTACCGGGAGCATCAGCCGGTGATGCTGAAGCTGATTTGATTTACGGCGAAATCCCCGGTCCGCTTATCCCTGGGCATCATCAAAATCTGTTTTCCACTTGTGGGGCAGCTATCCTTATGATGGATAGCTGCCCCTTTTGTATCCCTGCCCTTCCCCACTTCCCCCAACGGGCAGAGCCATTTAGTTTAGAAAAATCTGCATATCCGGATGTGCCGAATTGTAATAGACCCTTTTCTTTTCCACCGGGACAAGGTATAATTGTAAAAAACAAAAGGCGGGAGGCGAACAGCATGGCAGATTATACCAGGCTGCAAAACGGCAGCGATGTTCGGGGGGTAGCCCTCCCCGGTGTGGAGGGGGAACCGGTGAACCTCACCCCGAAGGCCGCCAGAACAATCCTGCGGGCCTTTGTCCGGTGGCTGGCAGAAAAGAAAGGGAAGGCCCCCAGGGAGCTGACCATCGGGGTGGGGCGGGATTCCCGCCTTTCCGGTCCGGAGCTGGCCGCCGCCGCAATGGAGGGCATCTCCCTGGAAGGGGCCGCCTGCCGGGACTGCGCCATGGCAAGCACCCCCGCCATGTTTATGTCCACCGTTCTCCCCGGCTTCGGGTGGGACGGCGCAGTGATGGTCACCGCCAGCCACCTTCCCTGGAACCGCAACGGCCTCAAATTTTTCACCTCCCAGGGGGGGCTGGAATCCGGGGATGTTCGGAAGGTGCTGGCTCTGGCCGGGGAGCCCTTCCCCCGGAGAGAGACGGAAGGCGCCCCGGAAAAGGCGGATTTGATGGGTGCCTATTCCGCCCACCTGCGGGAGGTCATCATCCGGGGAGTAAATGCCGGGGAGCGTCCTTTGGAGGGCTTTAAAATCGCTGTGGACGCCGGCAACGGGGCCGGGGGCTTTTTTGCCCGGCAGGTGCTGGAGCCCTTGGGGGCGGATATCTCCGCCAGCCTTTACCTGGAGCCGGACGGACACTTTCCCAACCACATCCCCAACCCGGAGGACAAGGCCGCTGTGGCTTCCATCCGCCAGGCGGTGCTGGCCGGCGGGTGCGACCTTGGCATTCTCTTTGATACCGATGTGGACCGGGCAGGGGCGGTGGACCGGGATGGGCGGGAGCTTTGCCGCAACCGCCTCATCGGCCTGCTGGCCGCCATTGTTGCGGCAGAGGCCCCCGGCTCCGCTGTAGTCACCGATTCGGTCACCTCCGCCCAGCTGGCGGACTTTCTCACCGGGCGGCTGGGCCTTATCCACCGCCGCTTCAAGCGGGGATACAAAAACGTCATCAACGAAGGCATCCGCCTGAACCAGGAAGGGACCCCCTGCCTGCTGGCTATCGAGACCAGCGGCCATGCCGCCATGGGGGAAAACTACTTTTTGGACGACGGGGCCTATGTAGCGGTGAAGCTCCTCATCCAGGCCGCCCGCCTCCGCCGGGAGGGCCGGACCCTGGGGGCGCTTTTGGAGGGGCTGGAGGAACCGCTGGAGGCGGTGGAGTACCGCCTGCCCATTCGGGCGGAGGACTTCCGGGCCTATGGCCAGCAGGTGCTGGAGGGGCTGGAGGACTACGCCAACGGCCGCCCCGGCTGGCAGACGGCCCCAGATAACTGCGAGGGACTGCGGATCTCCTTCCCTGAGGAGAAGGGGTGGTTCCTGCTGCGGATGTCCCTCCACGACCCGCTGATGCCCCTGAACATCGAAAGCAGCCGTCCCGGCGGGACCCAGGCGATTCTGGATCTGCTGCGGCCCTTCCTGGCCCGGTGGAAGGAGCTGGACCTTTCCCGGCTGCCCTGACCCCCGCCTCAAACGATGAAAGCATAAGGAGGTGTCTCATCTTGATTCTTCCTCTCACCGTGGAAACGCTGAACAGCCTCACCAAAACCGAGCTGGAGGTAGTCCACTTCATCAACAGCAACGAAGCGCGGCTCTCCCAGCTTTCCATCGTGGACATCGCCTACGAGACCTTCTCCTCCCCCGCTACCGTTTCCAGGGCCATCCGCAAGTGCAAAATCAACGGCTTTAACGAATTGCGGTACAAGCTGGCCGCCAGGGACCTGAACAAGCAGGTGGTAGACGTCAACGAGATTTTAAACAAATCCCTGGTGGAGGCGCACCGCACCATCGAGCAAATTTCCATGGCGGATGTGCTGCGGTGCATCCAAATGATTCAGGAGGCCCGGCGAGTCTACGTCTTTGCCCGCGGGCTGACCCACTACATCGCCGATGAATTCTGCCTCAAGCTCCAGCTGATGAATGTGGACGCCATGGTTACCGACGACCCCAGAATCATGGTGAGCATCTCCCAAACCATCTCCCCCCGCAACCTGGTTGTGATTTTCTCCCTCAACGGCCGCACCCAGGAGCTGGTGGATTCCGCCTTCTGCGCCCACAGCAACCGCTGTCCGGTAATTGCCTGCTCCTGCAACGGGGAAAGCGATTTGGGCAAACACGCGGACGTCCATATTGTGGGCTATAAGCACAGCCATGTCTCCTTCCACTCCTACGAGGTCACCACACGTCTTCCCCTGCTTATTATCGCCAGGGTCATCATCGACCAGATGGTAAACGCCTCCGGGGACGCGGAGCGGTTATAAAAAAGCTCCTGCTCCAGAATAAAAAGCCCGCCCCTCCCGAAAACTTATGGGAGAGGCGGTTTTTCTTTTTACGCTTATTCCGGCTTTTCCGGGGCAGGCGGAGCGGGCTCGGTCTCCGGCTTGGGGGCCGGCGCAGCCTCTGGGGCAGCAGCCCCCGGAGCCTCGGCGGCCGCTTTGCGGGAGGCGGCTTTCCCCTCGGAGCGGGAGAATTTGGCCCGCTTGACCCGCAGGACTCCCACATCCGCGCCGGTGACGATGCGGTTGCGGTTCCACATCACCAAGGTGATGGCCGCCACCACCAGCAGGGCCATCCCCGCAAAGCCGTAGCTACCCGCTTGTACTGCAAGCCAGGCCAAGGGGTTGCCGCCATCGCTAAAGTTGGAGATGGTTCCCAGCTGCTCGTAGGCCTCTGCGTTGGCGGTGACAGCCCCCAGGGTGAACAGCTCCGCCAGGGAGGAGGAGCACCAAACCATCACCGAGGAGACCATCACCCCGGCCAAAAGGCTCCGCACCAAATCCCCCCGGCAGATAAGGACAATAAGCCCGATGATATAGGGGAGCATTACAATATCTCCCTGGGGCAGAAACCGGTTGCCGGGAATTGCCCCTGCCAGGAAGGTGATGAGGGGGGCCACCATCAGGGTCACCACAATAACGGTGCCGTTGCCCAGGGCGGCGGTGGGGGTAAGGCCCAGGTAGAGATTCCCCTTCATCCCCAGCTTTTCGCGGGAAAAGCCTGTCACCGCTTCGGATACCGGGAGGACAGCGGCGGAAAGGGCCTGTCCCAGGTAAGGGGCCAGAAAGGCCAGGGCGCCAAAGGTCATTGCCAGCTGGAGGATGCCGTAGCCGTCCCGTCCAGCCAGAACCCCCAGCAGAATGCCTATTGCGAAGCTCCAGGCCACCGGGGAGGCCAAAGTGCTTTGGGGCTCCGGGCTGCGGTCCAACACCAGCCGCGGCCGTCCGGGGATAAAATTCATCAGATGTTCTGCTGCCAGCGCAAAGGGAACCGCTGCCGAAACATAGCCGTTGGCTACCGAAACGCCCGCCAGCTGGCAGTAGCGGCCCATCCGCCAGCCGCACCGGTCGGAGAGAACCAGCAGCATTGCCCCCATAGCGGCGGCGGACACCATCCCATAGGCAAAGCTATCGGTGAGGCGTTCCACCATAGCCCCGATGAAGGAGACATGCCAGAGGTTCCACAAATCCAGGTTCAGAGTACGGGTGCACCGGGAGAGGAGCAGCACCCAGTTGACGGCGGCATAGAGGGGAACAATCCAGGCGTTGATTTGAGAAGCGGAAGCGATGGCGGAGGACGCCCCCCACCCGGCGTCGGTGACCTCCAGGGCCAGCTGATGGTTAAGGGCGATGTCCGCAATCACCCCGGAAAGGCTGTTCCCCAGGCTGTTCACCATCAGGTTGAGACCAAAGATGGCGGCGGCAGTCCGTACCCCACTGCGCAAGGAATCCCAGAAGCGCAGGCCCATAGCCATACCACACAGGGTGAGGAGGGTGGGAGTTATAATGAGCCACCCGCTGCGGATGAATATTTCAAAGATATGCAAAAACCAGTTCAAGTTTTCGGCCTCCTATCCAGTTAAGAACGTTTGCCGGCCGCCTCCTGCTTCTCCACCGAAAACAGCGCAGGCAGCGCAAATACAACCTCTATTATACTGGAAAGGTCTCTGCCTTGCAAGGCGGGATTTGTGAATTCTTTGCCGGGGGGCAGAAATATTGACTTTTCCCCCCAGGTATTGTATCATGTTTATATATTAGCCCGGATAAGCCGCTGTGGTGGAACTGGCATACACAAGGGACTTAAAATCCCTCGAAGGTGACTTCATACGGGTTCGATCCCCGTCAGCGGCACCACTTTCTGACAGTCCGTAAACTCTTGATTTCAAGCGGGTTTGCGGACTTTCTTATGCTCTTCGCTGTCCCTCCTGAAAACTGCGTTTCGGGTTAAATTCCCCAGATAATTGCCAATTTAGGAGGGTATTTGGAGGGACATCATCCAGGGTCCACATACAAATACCCGTCGTACTTGTGGCAATACATACTCCCACAGAGTTTGCAGTTTTCGGCCTGCTGTGCCTTCATACGAAGCAGCAGTTGCTCAAAGGGTGGGACAAGGGGCAAGGTCCGGCAGCTGGATTTTGTCTTGGTCCGGTCCTTTTCCACATCGGGGAATGTTTTGGGAAGATTTTGAAGATTGAGCAACAACAAAACAGGCCAGCGGCATGGGAACTGATAATTCCACACCGCTGGCTTGTTGGTTTTATAGGATATGGGAATCGGGCCGGGGCAGGTTACAAACTTCTAGGTGATTCTTTAAGTTGTTCCAATGTGACAAGATGGACAGTTGATTGATTTGAATTTATGCTATAACTTTTTTAAAAAATATCCACTAATTAGACCGCTAATGATATCCTTTACAATTTCCAAGGTGCCTTTTGCGACGGGAGGGACTTTGGGGGAAGGAGTGTTTCCTTCTTCTGTTTCTGTTGCAATACCTTCGGGTTTTTCCGAATAAAATGAACCTGTGTTGTTAATTACTGTTCCAGTTACAGGTGAATCGTTTAGGGTGCTGCTATTGATAGTAATTTGTGTCATGTTTCATTTACCTCAAGTATGTTTCTTACTTCCCCAGTAACAGGTGAATTATTAAATGTACAGTTTGCAATATCAATAGTTATGCTTTCATCGCGGGAGTTATTACGCATAATTTGTGTCATAACGCGCATAACTTCCTCCATAAATTCCTTCTCTTTAAAAAGAATGGGATAACTACGCCCGGAGTTTGTAACAATCGACAGACACTTTGTCGTTTTTGCCTTTTCATAATCACGACACCAAAGGGATGCTAAAAAAATTCCTGCCACTATTAATGCTAGGCCTAGTGAAACACTCCTTTCACTAATCCCAATACCAAACAGACCTAAAACAAAGGCAAAAATCAGCCGTTTAACATCTGGAATCGGAAGATTAGCAGTACTAAAAAGTGAAATATTACTTAGTTGGATACAGGTGTTTTCAATTTCCAGACAGTTCTTTTCCACCTTTAAGTAAGGTGTTTCAATTATTTGACCTTTTTGTTCCCCATGAGTCATTTGTAAATTCCTCCTTCTTTATCATATATTACTTCATCCATGTGGCATTTTGACCGATTTGCCACCATGGTTCTGAACGACTGCAATCAACAACAAACTTCTAACCACAGTCTACCCTGCCCTTTTTTCTTTAGTTTCCTCTATTAATAAGGGGTTCATATTCCGTATACTCCTTTATGATTTTCAACGACTTTACAATCAGCCGCCCGTCCTCCTGCTCCTCCAAAATCACCCTGGCCCGCGCTCCGTGTTCCGTGTACCATTCGATTGCCTCATCTACAGACATTTCTTGTTTCTTTTTATCACCTGAACCGGGGTTTTGAAAGCTCTCACCTCCCCATGTATGTTCCATTGAAGTAAAAACCGCATCATAGCAGTTTTCTCTCTTTTCATAGCGAAGAATATAGGGAGTGGATACAAGACCAAGACCAATATGAGGAGGGGTATATACTCCTGCATAGTCATGATAAGTATATATACTATCAACTTGTTGATGATTCACAATAGCTTCTTTACCAAAAAAGAAACGCGCCTGATCTTCAATGTCCTCTTTAAAATACCCACTATAATCATTTACATATGGAACAAAACACTCATAGTTATCAAGATAATACTCTATTATTCCATTTGAACCGCCATCCTCCCGAGAAAAATACTTTGCGTTTGCTAATGCACAATAAAAAAGAACCGTATTATCTAATTCACTTATAGATCCAAAAATTGCATTTGAAGAATAATTTATATCTGCAACTTCTGTGCCAATTTTTACATTGTGCAAAAACAGGCTAAGCCTACAGAAGGTTTCATCTTCGCTTTTCATCCCGCTCAAAAACTGATTTATATATTTTTCTTCTGATATAATATCCACCTCCAGGGGGGATAGGATTTTGACAGTGCAGATAGTCTCATTTCCTCCAATTCCTCCTGTGTATACTGTCTGTCGGGAACAACTTGCCCATTTATATTTTCTGGTTTGCTGCCCTCTTCAGAATCTACTGTCTTCTCTTCTTTAGCTTCCTTTTCCACTTCCTGAAAAATATCGGGTTCCTCACTCTTTGAGCTTTTTTGCGAACTTATGGACTCATCAGTGGCCAAACAGCCGAACAAAATGTTTGCTATTATTAATGAAGAAAATAGAATCACAAACTTACTTTTCATTCCAACACTCCACACCTTTAAGAAGGGGCTCCATAGAAATTTCTATATTCTGTGGAGGCCCTTTGTCAAGATCACTTTTCATTAGGCTCTTTCATTGTTTCAACAATAATCTGTCCTTGTGTTTGGATAACTTCAGGGGGATTAAAGAAAACCAATTCTTTTTCTTCATGAGAAAAGAACTTTTGATTTGTAAAAGGTTTTGTAAAGGAATAGCCAGAGAGTTCTCTCTCATAGTGTGCATCTGGATTTTCACTATTGACGTAGAAGGCCAAGTGAAGATGTGGTCCAGTAGAATTTCCCGTGTTCCCAATAATGCCTACTTGATCTCCTGCATAAATATGTTGCTCTTCCCTCAAAAGTTCAGTTGAGCCAATCTCCATATGCCCATAAAAGGAATAGAATACTTGGCCATCAATCTCATGCTTAATAGTAACTGAATAGCCATTTGATTCAGGATCTGTTGTCTCTACTATTTTTTTCACCGTTCCGTCAGCCACTGCATAGACATTTTTCAACGTGTCCCTATTTCCCATATCAATTCCCAAATGCCCCCTTAGTTCTGGCCTACTTGCAACATGGTCGCCAAACAGACTTTGAACTTGGTGTCCATAATTGCCTACGATGTCTCCCGCTCTTTGTGATGCAGCCATCCAATCAAACCCAGGCAAATCATAGCCATACCAAATTGATGTCTGATTTCCTATAGAGCAGAGCAGCCTTGCGAAATAGTCAAGCTGGATATAAAACCTGTCGGAATCCGGGGTTTCACCCAAAGAAATTGCCTCTTCCTTTTTCCAGCTTTCACCAAAGATTATATCGTTAAAATCAATATAATCTAAATAGGTATTCAAGCGATGATGCGTCACCCAAATAGATTGGTCATCTGCAATTTCAAAGTGCGTTTTGCCCTGTTCTGTATCTGCTTCATAGCCCAAAGCACCCTTATAATACACATTACCATTGGATGCTGTTTTCGGCTTAATTTCGATGCGTACACCACCGTTTATTCCGGCAACCATTTCAGCTAGATCACCGTAAAGCGCACCCTGGGGATCCATAATCATGTGGACTTATGTATTTCCCACATATCCGGCTAAATCATCCAATTGTACTGGTATAATTGCACCGTTTTTATCGTAGTATTCCAGTCCAGTGGGGTCCCAATAAGTCGCCGGATTGCCATTGGCGTACCAATACCAATTGAGACTTTCCTTGATTGGGTCGCTGGCCATCCACTGCCTATACTTCGCATCATAGAACCGTGCCTCGGCGAAGTAGATGTCCAGAACAGTATCGTAAGGATGCCCAGTGAAGTTGGCAGCCGCAAAATTCCCGTTATCGTTGTTCGTCAACTTGCTGGGACTGGTCACAGCCCCCCAAACATCATACTCCAACTCGGCGAAGGACTGCCCGTTGTCCTTGGTGTAGTACCGGGTATTCCCCATGATGTCCTCGTGGACATAGAGCAGGCGGTCCCAGTTCCCCCGTTCGGTAAACTGCTCCATCCGCTCGCCCCAGACGGTGTAGATGTATCGGTTGGTCACTGTGCTGGTGAGCGTGTCGCTTTCCGGGCAGTTTTGGGCATTGTAGACATAAATAAAATGGTTTTTAGCAAGGCGGCGGTTTTACCACTGTAAATTTCAAACCACCGCCTTGCTGTTAATGCAAAGGAGTAAACAGTGCCGTTAGTTTTTTAATAGAAACTTTTATCACCTTCCATTAAGTAATCCATAAATAAAACCAAAACATATAACTGCAATAAATGAAACAGAAACGAAATTCATGTATTCCTTAAAATTTGATTGGATGGCTTTCCATTCACTATCATTCGGAGGCGAAAACGACATGAGGAAATTAAAATCCAACTTTTTCCCCTCAGAAAAAACAGCCTTTCCTTTTCTCTCTTTCACTTCAAGAGGATATTTTTTTTTCAAGTAAGACATTATGACATATCTCTCATAGGCAAAGGTTGCCATAACAAATAGCCAATATGGTGGTACAAATCCAAACATGAGAGTAGAGGATGGCATTTGGATTTTCAATATGTTTTTGATGAACATAGGTAAGAAAAACCAAAGCGCAAGAATAATCCAATACTTTTTTACAGAGGAGTGTTTTTTTTCACTTCCCATAAAATTACCCCCATAGTTTTTCCCAAATGATCTTTTCAATTCTCTCCCTTTGCTTTTCACATATTATTTTGACAAAATAGGAGGTTACATGATCATAAACAAATTTTCCAACGGTCTGACTAATATCATCATAGGTGAAAACCCAAGTTTCTGTAGCCACTCCATGCATTTCAAAAGGAAGCTTTGCCTCTGCACCAAGCGATACAGTAAAGCCATATACCGGAGGCCCATTTTTATTATACCCTGTTGTAATTTCAAAACCAACAGATGCACCTATTGGCTCACCTATATTTATAGATCCACCAACAGAGGTTCCTTTACCTGCAATATCCTTAATAGTATCTGCATTAGTATAGGAAAAGATGCCACTTACGCCAGCGCTGGCTAAATCCAACAATCTTGTAAACTCAAAAACAATATCGCTAGGCGTTCCCCCTCCTAATGCTCCTGTTACAAAGAAGCCTACATTGAAATGGTCATCAACAACAATGCCAACATCAACACTACCTCTAAATCCTAATAGCGAACCACTGACTTCTCCACCAATTGCATAAGTATCAAGCCCATTCGGATCCCAATAAGTCGCCGGGTTTCCGTTCGCATACAGATACCAATTCAGTCCGCTCTTTATGGGGTCACTGGCCATCCACTGCCTATGATTGGCGTCATAGAACCTCGCCTCGGCGAAGTAAATATCCAAAACGGTGTCGTAGGGATGCCCTGTGAAGTTGGCCGCCGCAAAATTCCCGTTGTCGTTGTTCGTCAGCTTGCTGGGACTGGTCACAGCCCCCCAAACATCATACTCCAACTCGGCGAAGGATTGCCCGTTGTCCTTGGTGTAGTACCGGGTGTTGCCCATAATGTCCTCATGGACATACAGCAGCCGGTCCCAGTTGCCCCGCTCGGTGAACTGCTCCATCCTCTCGCCCCAGACGGTGTAGATGTGCTTCTGCTCGTAGTAGTTGGCGCTGAACACCATCAGGTCGTTGCGCTCGAAGCTGTTGTAGTCGATGACGAAC
>WSMP01000025.1:11966-14810 GCA_013316495.1 Angelakisella sp. | reverse complement strand
CATTTATGCCCTATACAAAGGTTAAGCCCCCGCAGGGGGCGGGTAGGGCGTGACACCGGCGGCACGCCGGAGGGCGTGACGGCGGGGGCACCCCGCTGCCAGGGGCCGCACGGGCTGCCCATCCAAAACATCCCGGTGGGGTGTTTTGGAGAACGCAAAAGACTTTGCGCTTTGACCACCCCCGATGCGTTAGATAGCTCATCTGTCCCAAAAGCCCTTTGCGGCCAGGTGTTTGGACAGCCATGGCCTGGCATATAAATAGAACTGTCACCATCCGATGAAAGGAAGTTCTGCCCATGAAACAGCTTCTCACCTTAAAAAAGACCTTGGCCCTGCTGCTGGCCGCCGCACTGCTCCTCCCTTTTTTCGCCTGGGCCGCCCCCCTGGAGCCCCTCCAGCCGGAGGAGGCCGCCATCGCCGCTATCAGCGACGAAATCATCGAGGAAGAGATCACCATGGCCGCCGCCATCACCCCTGGCATCGACCTGCCGGTGAAATCCGCCATCCTCATGGACCAGGCCTCCGGGGCGGTCCTCTATGCCGAAAATGAGGACGTCCAGCTTCCCCCCGCCTCCATTACTAAGGTAATGTCCCTGCTGCTGATTATGGAAGCCATCGACAGCGGAAAAATCGCCCTCACCGACCAGGTCACCTGTTCCGACACCGCCTCCGGCTACGGGGGAAGCCAGATTTGGCTGAAGCCGGGGGAGGTGATGACGGTGGATGAGCTTTTAAAGGCCGCCGCCATCTCCAGCGCCAACGACGCCACCGTCTGCCTGGCGGAGTATGTAGCCGGAAGCGAGGAAGCCTTTGTCCACCAGATGAACCAGCGGGCCCAGGAGCTGGGGATGCAAAACACCACCTTCCTGGGGTCCACCGGCCTGGATGAGGCGGGGCACCTTTCCACCGCCCGCGATATCGCCATTATGTCCAGGGCGCTGCTGGAGCATCCCCTCATCCTTAACTACTCCACCGTCTGGATGGATACCCTCCGGGGCGGGGAGACCCAGCTGGTGAACACCAACCGGATGGTCCGCTTCTATAAGGGGGCCACCGGCCTTAAAACCGGCACCACCAACGGGGCGGGGAGCTGCCTTTCTGCCACCGCTACCCGCGACGGCCTGGGGCTTATTGCGGTGGTGATGGGGGCGGATACCTCGGACCACCGCTTCGCCGCCGCCCGCTCGCTTCTGGACTGGGGATTTGCCAGCTTTATGCAGGCCCAGCTGAGCCCGCCGGAAAACCTCCTGCCCGTGCCGGTGACCGGCGGGGTGCAGACCCAGGTGGAGGTGGTTTGCCGCCCGCCCCAGGAGGGTATCCTGGTGGAGAAGGGAAAGCTGGAGGCCATCACCCAGGATGTGATTTTGCCGGAGAGCGCCCCCGCCCCCATCCAGGAGGGACAGGAGCTTGGGAGGGTGGCCGTCTGTGTGGACGGGGAGCGGGTGGCGGAATACCCCATTGTCGCCGCCGGACCGGTGGAGCGGATGAGCTTTGGCCGCGCCCTTGGAATACTGGGCAATAACCTGATTACCATGGGATGAGGGAGAGGAGAACAAAGAGGGAGCGGACAGCAGCGTCCGCTCCCTCTTCTCTGAATTTATGAAAAAGCCTTCCGCCACATCCCCAAAAGCGGGGGACAGGCCCGTCAGGTGTACCCCAGGAGGCCCCGGACGCTTACCTCCCCGGAGGAGATCGCCTCCATCCCGCCGTCAAAGCGCACCAGCAGGCTCCCGTCCGGGGCGATGTCCACCGCCTCCCCCTGGCGGCTCCCCTGTGGAGCGGAGACCACCACCCTTTGCCCCAGGGTGCAGGAGAGGCGGCGCAGATCCGCCAGAATGGCCGGGTCCCCCTCCTGCCAGCCGCCGGCGTCGAAGATGCTGTCCAGCTGCCGGACCAGCTCCGCCGCCAGCTCCGCCCGGAGGACGGAGCCGCCGGCCATCCGCACCGAGATGGCCTTGTCCCGCAGCTCCTCCGGAAAGCGCTCCTGGGCCACGTTGATGCCGATGCCGATGATGGCCCAGCCGATGCTGCCGTCCTCCCCGTCGGAAACCAGGCGGGTGAGGATGCCGCAGACCTTCTTCCCCTCCAGGATAATGTCGTTGGGCCACTTGATGCGGGGGGAAAGGCCGGTGCAGGCAGCGATGGCGCCGCACACCGCCAGCCCCGCGCAGGAGGTGAGGAGGCTCAACTTTTCCCCTCCGCACCGGGGGGCCAGAAGGTAGGAAAGGTAGATGCCCACCCCGCCGGGGCTGAGGAAGCTGCGCCCCATCCGCCCGGCTCCCATGGTCTGGCGCTCCGCAAGAATCACGGCCCGGTCCTCCACCCCCTCCAGCACCAGCCGCTGGCCCTGGGTGATGGTGGAATCCAGTTCCTCATAGGTGTAGAGCGGGGCTTCCCGTCCCCCCAGGAAGTGGTCCATCACCGGGGCGGTGACAAGGTCCGGGACACGGAACAGGCGGTAGCCCCGGTTGGTGCCGGATTCCAGCTCCCACCCGGCTTGGCGCAGGCGGTCCATCCCCTTCCAGACGGTGGAACGGGTCACCCCCAGCCCCCGGCTAATGGCCTCCCCGGAAAGGTAGCTTCCCTGGTTAGCCAGCAGCAGGGCAGCCAGTTTTTCCTCTATGGTGGTATATTCCATATAAACACAGCCTCCTTCGCTGCAATAATGATACTCGATTCCCAAGGAAAGTCAAGGGCCCCGGCGTGCCGCCGGAGTCACGCCCTACCCGCCCCCTGCGGGGGCTTAACCCTCTAGAGGGCGAAAGTGACTGCCTGGAGTCTTGGCCAGCAGGGCCGAAGGCCGCCGGGGTGCCCCCGGTGTCTCGCCCTACACGGCCTTTGGCC
>WSMP01000025.1:0-11869 GCA_013316495.1 Angelakisella sp. | reverse complement strand
GCCTTACCTTGGCAAAAGGCGATAGTGAGTGCCTGGAGTCTTAGCCAGCAGGGCCGAAGGCCGCCGGCGTGCCGCCGGTGTCTCGCCCTACACGGCCTTTGGCCTTACCTTGGCAAAAGGCGATAGTGAGTGCCTGGAGTCTTAGCCAGCAGGGCCGGTGCCAGGGGGACGCGCGGGCTGGCCATCAAAAACATCCTGGTGGGATGTTTTTGAGATCGCAAAAAATTACACAGTCGGATCACTCCCTTCCGCAGGGGGCGGGCAGGGCATGACTGCGGGAGCGCCCAGCGCCCCCCTGGAGTTCCAAGCAGTTTTGTGTTATACTTAGTTTATCCCCAAAACAAGCGAGGAGGCCTTTTCCATGGAACACTGTACCCCGGACTGCTACGAGGTCCGGCGCGCCGTCCCGGAATGTGAATGCGATTTTGCCCTGCGCCTGAGCATGGGCGGGCTGCTGCGGCTGGTGCAGGGGGCCAGCACCCGCCACTGCACCCTGCTGGGCATCACCGAAGAGCGGTACAGGGAGACCCACACCGCCTTTCTGCTGGCAAAGCTCTGCGCCCAGGTCTACCGTGTGATTCCCGCCGGGGCAGAACTCACCCTTTCCACCCGCCCTGCCGCCCCGGCAAAGGCGGTCTATCACCGGTATACAACCCTCACCCTGGAGGACGGACAGCCGGCGGCCGCCGTGGACGCCCGCTGGGTGCTGGTGGATACCGAGACAAAGCGCATCCTCCGCAGGGCGCCGGAGGCCCTGGGGCTACCCTTTACCAACCCCTCGGTGCCGGAGCTGCCCGTCCTCATCCCCAAGCCGGGGGAGGAACCGCTTCCGCTGGGGGAGGAGACGGTGCGCTACTCCCGGTGCGACCAGAACCGCCACCTGAACAACACCCGCTACGCCGACCTTATCTGCGACCATCTGCCCCTGGAGCGGCTGGAGGCCGGACCGGTGCGGGAGCTTACAATCAGCTACCACCGGGAGGCCCCCCTGGGCTGCACTCTGGGCCTCTACGCCTGGGAGGAGGAGCCGGGGCGTTACTACTTCCTGGGAAAGAACGGGGAGCAAAGCTGTTTTGAAGCCGCTGTAAAATTTTAAGAAAACCCCAAGAAAGACGCAGACAGCCGGTCCCGCCGCTACAGCAGGGCCGGCTGTAAATGTTTCTGTCAGACCGATTCCGGGGAAGGCGCCGCTTCGCGGTTTTCCTCCGGAGAAGGAGGGGAAGGCTGGGTGGAGGGGAGCTTTACCGGAACAACAGGGGGTAAATCCGGGTGGGCCAGAGTGCCGTCAGGGGCCTTTTTGCTCTTCAGGAACTTTACAATCCCTTCCGGGAGCTGCGGCTGGGGCGGTGTAGGAAGCGACTCCTCCTCCAAGGCCTCCTCTCCCTCGCCAGCGGCCTCTGCGCCGGCGCTCCCATCCTCCCCGGCGGAAGGGCTGGCGGGCCGCCGCAGGGGGGTGCCGTCGGGGGCCTTTTTGGTGCGCAGAAAGCGGACGATTCCCTCCGGAAGCTGGTCCTCCGGGGTCTCCACCTCCTCGTACTCCAGCTCGTACTCCCCCTGGAGGGCCAGGGCCTTGCGGCGGCGCTCCTCCTGAAAGTACTCCTGGTAAAAGCTGTATTGCCCGCTGTAGTATTCCTCCAGGGCTGTCATGTCCTGGGGGAGGAGCCGCTCCAGCAGCACCAGGTCCACCAGCTTTCCCCGCAGGTAGCCGTGGCTGCGCAGGATGCCCACGTCCCGGAAGCCCACCCGGCGGTAGATATGCAGCAGATACCGCTGCTCCCCGTTGAGGCAGGCCATGAGCTTATAATACCCCAGCTTGATGGCCTGCTGCTCCAAAAAGCGCAGCAGCAGGTCGGTGAGCTCGGTGCCGCTGTACTGCTGGGGCACCCCCATTTCCACCGTGGCCACGCCGTCAAAGGGGTAGCCCCCAGGGCTTTCCCCCAGGGCCACCCACCAGACCACCTCCCCCCCGGAGGTGCCCACAAAGGCGGGGTGGCGGCGGCCCCGGTGGTAAGCCAGCCATTCTTTGTAGTAGTCCTCTGGACGCTGCCCAATCTCCAGGCCCATGGTCCCCCCCATGGCCTGGTCGATTCTGCGGATGGCGGCGGCGTCCTCCATCCTGGCCCGGCGCATTTTCATCTCCATGCTTTTAACTCTCCCCCTGTGTACGGCTTGCAGCTCCGAGGTTTTTCTACCTTATTATACATGATGGGAGGCGTTTTGTAACCCCCAATTTGTTCCAAAGGCCCCCGGAAAGAGGCTGTAAGGGCTGTTTCCGGCCAAAAATCAAGATTTTCTATTTTCAAACGGCCTTTGGTGTGCTATAATGCTAGGGTAAATCCAAATGATACAGAATGGCGGGATATGCCTACGGCTTGTCCTTTGGCGTGCGCCGCCGTATGGGAGGTACTTGGAGCCATGACGGAAGGAACAACGATGAAAGCAGCGTTAAACGGAAGAGCGCTCCTGGCCGGTGTGCTGGGGCTTTGCGTGGCGGCGGGCATCGGCTTTGGCGTGAAGAGCAACGCCGACCGCCAGCAGGCCCTGGCGGAGGCGGAGGCCGCGGCACAGGCTGCGGCCCGTCAGGAGGCGGTGGAGGCCGCCGCCACAGCCTACCGGCAGGAGGAGGCCATCTTCTCCGACCTGGTGGAGGAGGGACAGGTGATCTGCGCCCTTAACGCCTCCGACCTTTCCCAGGTCTATCACCAGCAGTGGGAGGAGCAGCAGAAGGCCCTCCCCACCGCCGGAACTGTCACCTGGGTTTCCCCTGCCACCGGTACCTTTAACGCCGCCGCCTACACCGGCAGCACCGGGGCGGCCAACATTCCCTACTGGAAACGCCAGAACGACGACGTGGTGGGCTGGCTGCGGGTCCCCGGCACCAATATTGACTGGCCCATTGTCCAAAACCTTTACGATGTGAACTACTACACCAAGAAGGGGTACGATAAGCAGTACAGCTTCAACGGGGTCATCTGGACAAACCCCGGAACCAGGACCAGCGCCTCCGCCTCCGGCCTTTCCAGCAACACGGTGATTTACGGCCACAACTGGACCAACTGCACCGCTTCCCCGCGGGTGGGGTACTCCGGCGATGTGATGTTTGCCCAGCTCACCGGCTACCACTGGCTTTCCATGGCCCAAAGCTATCCCTACTTCTACTACTCCACGGCGGAGGGCGGGCAGTTTACAGTGAAGATTTTCGCCTGCTTTTACACCGAGCTGGCGTTTATCTACAACGGCCCGGAGGGAAACATGGACTATATCATCAAGGAGGCCCAGCGGCGCAGCCGCCACACCTTTGATGTGGATGTGAACTCCTCGGATAAAATCGTCACCCTTTCCACCTGCACCCGCGCCTACGGCCAGACCAGCAACCAGCGCTTTGTGGTGATGGGGCGCCTGCTGCGCCCCGGCGAGACGGTGGGCCCTGTGGCCATCTCCGCCAACCTTAACCACAAGCAGCCCTCGGTTTGGGGATAAGCCGGGCGTGGGATTTTGCCTGCCCGGCGGGAGGCTGCTGGCGCAAGGCTCGTTCCTGGCTTTACTTTTCGGGAAAAGCTAATCTGATTCGCCTGCCCGGCGGGGGGTTCCTTTCTGGTCCGCCAGAAAGGAACCAAAGAGCGGTCTAAGGGGGCATCCCTCCCTTTGGTCGGGAACGTGGCCTTGAAGGCCCTTTGGGCCTTCATTGCGTCCGCTTCGCTTCGCAACCGGCCAACCCCTTAGATATCCCCGCACCGGCACACAGGCGTCGGGCGCTGCGTTTCGGACCCAGGGACCGCCGCCTTCACTGGCGCAGGACAGCGGCACCAAGCAAAGGCGGTCTCCACGAAAGCCAACCAGCCTACCCCGGCCGTAGCATTGCGGCGGGTGTCCGGTGTGGGAAAGTTCTTCGCCTCCGCTTACCTTGCGGAGCCTTAGCCGCGCCCGCCGCTCGGTGGCCGGTTTAGGGGCCTCCGGCGGAGCCGCTTGTGGCGGCAATGCCGCCGCTCTGCGGCGGGACTGCAAGTACGTTGGCGGTTGGGATTTTTGACGGCGTAGCGGTCCTTTTGGGACCGGTGGGGAGAGCGTACCTTACCTTAGTTTTTTATCCCCGCTGTTTTTTGTTTTGCGGGTACGATTCAAATACATTTGCCGTTCTTCTTTTTGCTTCTTTTTCTTCTTTCGTAAGAAGAAAAAGAAGGCAAAGCGGCAGCTTAGCTAAAGGAGAGATATATCATCGAACGAAGGACAATAAAGGCGCGTCTGTTAGCGCTGCTGATGGCCCTGGCCCTGGTGGCCGGGGGCTGCGCCGGAAGCGGGAAGGGGAGCGGCCCTTCCGAGGCGCCGCTGGAGCCTGTTTCCTCCCAGCCTCTTCCCTGGTGGGAGGAGGCGGACTGGGAGGGGGCCGAAAAAAATTCCGCCGTGGGGCCGGACCTGGGCATAGAGTGGTTTAAGGACGGGCGGGCCCGCATCCTTTTCCACGACCCCATGCTTACCAAGACCGAGGGCCAGGACGGCCGTTGGGAGTTCCTCCTTATCACCCAGGAGGGGGCCAGCGTCACCCTTTCCTCCCACTCGGATGAGCCGGTGGAGCAGCGGGTCTGGGCGGGGGCCGGGGAGGCCCACTCCCTGGTGGAGGAGGACGAGACGCTGACCCTTTTGCTGCGGGAAAAGCCCTGGGAGGGGGAGCTCTACGGCGTGTGGGCGCGGGCCTTCCACGGGGAGGGGACCACCCAGAACACCGAGGCCTTTTACCTCGTCGAGGGGGACACCATCACCCAGGAGGAAAGCTCCCTGCCGGACTTTTCCCAGGCGGAGCCGCAGTTCCGCTACCTCCAGCAGGAGACCGGCAAGGACAGGGTCTTTTTGACCCTCTACTGGGACGACACCTTCCAGCTCACCCGCCGCCTGGAGGAGACGGGGGAGACCGGGGAGTTCTGGGGCACCTGGCAGGATGGCAACACCGCCATCACCCTTTGGCCGGATGCCCAGTGCTGCGGGCCGGACGCCCAGTTCCGCCTGGAAAAGACCGGCGGCCTGCGGGTCTACGACGGGGATGGCCCCGCCTCCCTGCCGCTGAAAAAGGGGGACGCCTTCCAGAAAATCGGGGACCTTTTGGACCTGGCCCCCTTTGATTCCGCCATTGTCAGCCAGGTGGTGGACGGGGACCGCCCCGCCCTCTTTCTGAGCCGGGAGGAGGACGCCCAGCTGCTGGACGCCTTCCGGGAGATGATGCTGGACGCCGCCGAGCTGCGCAATCCCCGCTGGACCGACATCGACACCAGCCTGCCCAATCTCCAGTTTGACCTGAACATCAACGGGGAGGACATCACCATGGTCCTCTGCCCCAGCATTGTGGCGGGAACCGAAGATAAATACCTCCTGGTGGAAAAGACCTCCTGGATGGGCCGGGTGACCTACACCTATTACCAGACCCAGCAGGGGGACGACTACTTCCGGATGTCCGCCCTCTTCGACGAGGCCTACGAGAAGGACCCCCAGGTTTTCACCGCCGCCATGGCGGCTCAGACCAGGGCCCTTACCGCCGCCATCTCCAACCTGGATTGGTCGGAGGATTTCCCCCTGGATGAAAACGGCATCCCCCAGGAATACCGCTACGTCCTGCGGGAGCAGCGGGCCACCGGCTACGCCTCCCGCCGCAACACCGGCAAGACCTACGGGGCGGGCTCCCGCACCAGCCAGGCCAAGACGGGGGTCTACTACTGCACCGCCGGCACGGTGGCGGTGCGGGCCAATGAGATTCCCTACGGTACCCGTATGTATATCCGCACCCCTGGGGGCGGCTTCATCTACGGCTATGCCGTGGCCAACGATACCGGCACCGGCCTGGTGGAAGGGGTCATCGATGTGGACCTTTTCTACGACACCTACGAGGAAAGCGTCCTCAACAGCGTCCGCTGGGTGGACATCTACATTTTAGACTGATTGCAAAGAAAAAAGCGAGGCGAGTTCTGTTCCATGTACCGTATACTGAAAAAGGAAGCGCTGAACCCCACCGTCACCCGGATGGTGGTGGAGGCTCCCCTGGTGGCCCGCCGGGCCCAGCCGGGGCAGTTTATCATCCTGCGGGTGGATGAGAAGGGGGAGCGCATCCCCCTCACCATCGCCGGTTACGACCGGGAGAAGGGCACCGTCACCATCATCTTCCAGCTGGTGGGGGCCTCCACCATGGCCCTGGGCCGCCTGGAGGAGGGGGATTTCATCCAGGACTTTGCGGGGCCTTTGGGCACCCCCTCCCACACCCAGGGCCTGGGCAAGGTGGCTGTGGTGGGGGGCGGCGTGGGCTGCGCCATCGCCTTGCCCATCGCCCAGAAGCTCCACCAGGAGGGGGCGGAGGTCCACGCCATTGTGGGCTTTCGCAGCAAGGAACTGGTGATTTTGGAGGAAGAGTTCCGGGCCGCGTCCCAAAAATATATTCTGATGACCGACGACGGCTCCGCCGGGGAAAAGGGGCTGGTGACCACCGCCCTGGAGGCTCTCATCCAAGGGGGGGAGGGCTACCAGCAGGTCATTGCCATCGGCCCCCTGGTGATGATGAAATTCGTCTCTGCCCTGACCAAAAAATACAGCATCCCCACGGTGGTGAGCATGAACCCCCTGATGGTGGACGGCACCGGGATGTGCGGCGGCTGCCGCCTGACGGTGGGGGGCAAGGTGAAGTTTGCCTGTGTGGACGGCCCGGATTTTGACGGGCACCAGGTGGACTTTGACGAGGCCATCGCCCGCTCCTCCGCCTACCGGAGCCAGGAGGGCCGCGCCAGGGAGGAGCACTGCAACCTGTTCCAAAAGGAGGTGTCCGGCTGATGGCGGGGAGGAATATGGAGCCCAAAAAGAACCCCATGCCGGTGCAGCCCCCGGAGGAGCGCCGGAGGAATTTTTCGGAGGTGGCCCTGGGGTACACCCCGGAGCAGGCGGCGTCCGAGGCCGCCCGGTGCCTCCACTGCAAAAACAAGCCCTGTGTGGAGGGCTGCCCGGTGCGCATTGATATCCCCGCCTTTTTGGAGCGGGCGGCGGAGCAGGATTTTTCCGGAGCTTTCCAGGTGCTCTCCCAGGCCAGCTCCCTCCCCGCTGTCTGCGGCAGGGTTTGCCCCCAGGAGACCCAGTGCGAGGCCCGGTGCGTCCGGGGCATCAAGGGGGAGCCGGTGGGCATCGGCCGGGTGGAGCGGTTCGCCGCCGACTGGCAGGCCGCCCAGGGGGAAAAGTCCCCTGTGCCCCCCAGGGCCGGGGAGAAGGCCCCCAAAATAGCGGTTATCGGCAGCGGCCCGGCGGGGCTCAGCTGTGCCGGGGAGCTGGCGAAAAACGGCTGCGCTGTCACCATCTATGAGGCGCTGCACACCCCCGGCGGGGTGCTGGTCTACGGCATTCCGGAGTTTCGTCTTCCCAAAGATATTGTCCGGCGGGAGATCGAGGCCCTGGAGGAGCTGGGGGTGACGGTAGTTACCAACGCGGTGGCGGGGCGGAGCCTCACCATCGACGAGCTGCTGGAGGAATACCAGGCGGTGTTCATTGGCAGCGGCGCGGGCCTCCCCCGGTTTATGAACATCCCAGGGGAAAACCTGAAGGGGGTCTATTCCGCAAACGAGTTCCTCACCAGGGTGAACCTGATGAAGGCCTATGAAGAGGGGAGTTCCACCCCGGTCCAGCGCCCCCGGCGGGCGGTGGTGGTGGGGGGCGGCAACGTTGCGATGGACGCCGCCCGGTGCGCCCTGCGCCTGGGGGCGGAGGAGGTTTCCATCGTCTACCGGCGCAGCATGGAGGAGCTTCCCGCCCGCGCCGAGGAGGTGGAGCACGCCCAGGAGGAGGGCATCGTCTTCCGCCTGCTGCACAACCCGGTGGAGATTGCCGGGGATGAAAATGGCTGGGCCGTCTCGGTAAAATGCGCCCAGATGGAGCTGGGGGAGCCGGATCCTTCTGGCCGCCGCCGTCCGGTGGAAATACCCGGCGCCTTTGCGGAGGTCCCGGCGGACTGCGTTATCATGGCGATTGGCACCAGCCCCAACCCCTTGCTCACCAGGAGCACCCCCGGCCTGGAGACCCAGCGGTGGGGAGGCATTGTGGCCGACGAGATGGGCCGCACCTCCCGGAAGGGGGTCTACGCCGGTGGGGACGCCGTCACCGGCGCGGCCACGGTCATCCTGGCGATGGGGGCGGGGAAGACCGCCGCCCAGGCTATTTTGGAGGACCTGGAGGGGGCAAGGAACGAGGGGTGACAGGTCTCAAAAACATGCCACTGGCATGTTTTTGATGGGCAGCCCGCGCGACCCCCTGGCACCGGCCCGTCGGGCTTTTCAGCTCCAAACGGCTGCCGCCGTTTGTCACCAAAAGACCCGCCGCCCCTCGTCCAGGGTGCCACCCTCGGCATAGGGCGCAAGGCTTCCTTCTTTCTTTTTCTATCGCAAAAAGAAAGAAGCAAAGAAAAATGCTCCCTCCGGTAAAGCATTTCGCCCGTTGCGACGGGCGACCGGGGGGCATCCCTCCCTATGGTCGGGAACGTGACCTTGGAAGCCCCACTGGGGCTTCCATCGCCTGTGCTTCGCTCCGCGACCGGTCAGCCCCCTCGGCTCCCCCAGCCCTAACGGGCCGCTTCGCGTCCCTTCGGGCACGTGGGCTTCGCCCAACCCTTTGAAAAGGCTTGACCGAAACTTTACCGGCCTTCGGCCCTGCTGGCTAAAACTCCAGGCAGTCACTTTCGTTCTCCGAAGGGTTAAGCCCCCAAAGGGGGCGGGTAGGGCGTGACACCGGCGGCACGCCGGCGGTCTTCGGCCCTGCTGGCTAAGACTCCAGGCAGTTACTTTCGCTCTCCGAAGGGTTAAGCCCCCAAAGGGGGCGGGTAGGGCGTGACACCGGCGGCACGCCGGAGGCCTTCGGCCCTGCTGGCTAAAACTCCAGGCAGTCACTTTCGCTCTCCGAAGGGTTAAGCCCCCAAAGGGGGCGGGTAGGGCGTGACACCGGCGGCACGCCGGAGGCCTTCGGCCCTACTGCCTAAAACTCCAGGCAGCCACTTTCGCCCTTTGAAGGGTTAAGCCCCCAAAGGGGGCGGGTAGGGCGTGATGCCGACGGCACGCCGGTTCTTTTCCCGTGAAAAGAAAAAGAAGAAATACGCTCTCTTTGCAAGGAGGGAAAGCGCAATGGGATTTGATGTGACCTGGCACCCCATCAGTCAGGAGGAGATGTTCCTTTGGTATTTTGACCGGCTGGAGGAGGCCCGGCGGGGGGACTACGCCACCGCCATGTCCTTCGCCAAGCAGTACCGGATGGGAAAAGAGGCGGGGTACGAGGACTCCTGCAAGCAGGGGTACCGGGGAATGCTGGAGCAGGGGGCGGGGATCCCCCCGGACACGCCCTTTGACAAGACCCACAGCTTTCTGCTGGCCATGGTCCAGGGGATGTTCCGCACCTACTACTACACCAGGGGCGGCATCTACTCCGGCCTGGCGGAAATGGATCCCCACATGGCCTCCTACACCCTCCCCTTCCAGGATATCCTGGGGCCGAAGCTCCAAAACCCGGTGCGCAACCGCATCTACGAAAACTACTGCGGCGGGGTGTACATCCCGGAAAAGGAGGTCCCCCGGCTGCTGGAGGACTACGAAAGCGGCAAGGTGGAGGGCCCCCTGCGCCAATGCTTTGGCAACACCCTGCCGGTGTTTTTAAAGGCGCTGCTCCACGCGAAAAAAGAGCGGCTGGGGCTTTTGGAGGCCACCGAGGTGGTGGAGCCCAACCCCATGGACCTCCGGAGCACCAACTGCCGCTCCTACCTGATGAACTGCGATATGGACGGCGTGATGATTTACGCCGAGACAGCGAAGCACCAGCTGGAGGAGGCCATCCGCCAAAGCGGGGGCGATCCCGCCAACGTCCAGGTGAGCCGCCAGGTGAGCCAGGTGGTGCTGCCGCCGGATCCCCCGGAAGAGGCTCCAAAACCGCCGTCCCCGCCAAAGGAGGCCGCCCCGAAGAAGAAGGGCTTCTTCAGCCGCCTCTTCGGCGGAAATTAACAGATAGGAGGTCAGCCCCATATGATAACCTTTCTCATTGCCGCCCTGGTGCTGCTTCTGGTTTTGGGAGCGGCGGCCGGATACCTTCTCCTTCGGAGCCCCCGCACCGACGCCCCTCCCCGGCCGGAGGGCCTCACCCCGGAGACCCGCAAGCGTCTGGAGGGCATCGCTCGCCAGTGCGACCTGGGGCGGGAGATTGTGGGGGACCTGGCCCAGGTGGATGGCTCCGCCCTTTGGCCCGCCTACCGGGGGCGCATCACCGACCGGGCCCAGCGCCGGTGCCTTTCCCAGAACCTGGACGGCTGCCTGGAGAAAAAGGTCCCCCTGCGCAAGCTCTATTCCGCCGCCGAATACCGGGAGGACACCGCTTCCCTCCCCATGGCCAGGGAGGAGGCGCTGCCCTTTAAGCCGCTGAGCATCCACAACACCATCAAGACCCTTTACATCCGCTTCTACCTGGAGGACCACAACCGGGAGCTGCTACTGCCCCCCTCCTACCGGCCCATGGTGCTGGACCTGGAGCAGCAGGCCGCCTATCTGGACCAGATCCGCCCCCGGATGTCCCAGGCCAAGGGGCTTTTAAAGCAGGTGGAGGAGGCCTCCGACGAAAACTTTTTGAAGGTGATCTACGCCGCCTGGTCCATGCGCCGCCCCAACCGGGAGATGCGGGAGGCCGCCTTGATTCTTTACCCCGACCACCCCAACGACCACTTCTTTATGGCGGTGGCGATGCGCCAATGGTTCCTTATCCTCCAGCGGACCCTCCGCCGCCATTTGGGCCTGCTGATTCAGGATTATGATCAGCGCCGTCGGGAGCTGGTGGGCAGGGTCCGGGCCCTGGAGCCCCTCCAGAAGGCGCTGAACAAGCGCCAGCCCCCGCCGCCCCCCGGCTTCCGGGTGCTGTACCATTACCGGGTGGTGCGGGACGGCCGCTCCGCCGAATGCGATGCCCTGGTGCTTTCCACCTCCGGCATCTATCCGGTGGAGGCGCTGTACTTCAGCGGGGAAAGCTCCTTTTCGGCGGACGCCGCGGCGGCCCCCGGCCTTCTGCGGGCGGTCTTCCTGTGGGATTACTTCAGCCCAGTGCTGGAGAAGATGGCCCCCGGCAAGGGGAGCAGCCTCATCCAGCCCATCCTTTCGGTGGCCGGCAAGGCCCCCTTCCAGCACACCAGCCCCTGCACCATTCTGCGGCCGGAGGCGGTGCGGGACCTTATCACCTCCAGGGCGGAGGTCTTCACCCCCCAGCAGGTGGACGAGCTGTACCAGATTTTCCAGTCCCAGGGGGCGGCGCCCTCCGCCTACGCCCTGCCGGACTATACCGCCGCCATGGACCTGCTGGAGCACGGCCCCCTGCGGGAGTTCCGCCGCCTGCGCAAGGCCGCCGACCACCTGCCCCACCGCACCTATACACGCAAATAAATGTCATTTTCTTCCGGTTGGGATAAAGGGAGATCATTTTGCGCACAATAATCCTGCGGACGGGGGAAGGGACATTCTTACTCCTTTCCCTGTCCGCTTTTTCTCCCTAAAAGCCTGTTCACCCCCTGGCGCACCAGCCGGAGATCTTGAACAGGCTCTAGAAAAACCATCCCGATTACAGGAGGAGCTTTCCTATGAGCTGCAACTGCAACAACGCCAACCATTCCATCGAATGCACCGTCACCAACTGCCGCAACCACTGCGACAGCGCCAACTATTGCAGCCTGGAGCGCATCCTGGTGGGTACCCACGAGGCGAACCCCACCATGGACCAGTGCACCGACTGCAAGTCCTTCCAGATGAAGTGACGTAAAAGCCAAAAAGCAGCCCCTTCTCCCAGTGAAATGACCCCAAAAAGTTAGACAAAGTTTGGGAACAGAAATTGTTCAAGCAGC